>DASXWI010000364.1:0-3655 GCA_036503755.1 Saprospiraceae bacterium
CCTTTATCCGGGGATACTTCCTTGAGGTAGAAAAGCATGTCAGGTTGTCAAAATGGGTGTTTTACGTTTGGCTTTATGTCGCAGCCACGGGTCCTTTGGTTTATTTATTTCTCCTTCCTTGCCGATAGTATAGCTTTTTGGCTTAATTTTGCCATCATGAATAAGGTGAAACGATATCTGTTTATCCTTACCCTCGTCATCACAGGGATAGTATCCGGTATGGATGCCAATGCTCAATGCCCGATGTGCAAAATGTCCGCAGAATCAAACCTGAAAAATGGCGGTACTGCCGGACGAGGTCTTAACACAGGGATTCTTTACATGCTTGCCTTGCCTTATACGCTTATCGGTACTTTTGGGTACATCTGGTGGAGAAACAATCGCCGCAAAGAAGAAGACGAGGTTGAAGTACTCCCTTAACTATTGTCTAATTACCCACTCTAATTTTCCGTATTGATCTATGCAATGAAAAAGGTGCATCGGAATTCCAATGCACCCTCTGATCAATATGAAATGAATGAAACCGTTTAGAATCGAATTGTGTATCCTATTCCCGCAGAAAATCCATTTGATTTAATTCGGATATCTGTGAGGTTGTCATGAAACATATCATTTAGACTATGCCTGTACGTCAAGTCGAATTGAAGAGCACCTGCATTACTTACTGGCACACTCACACCTGCTCCCACAACAGCTGATACGTCAAACCGGTTATAGATTTCATCATCCAGGTTTAATGGGATGGTCGGAAGTGACCAAGGAATAATTGCGTTCAATTTAGGTGTGATCTTCCCATCCAATGCATAAGCACCTGATGCACCAGCTTTGATATAGGGGGATACTCCACTTTCTGTGAAATAGTATTTGAGCATCACAGGTGCTTCTAAATAATTTAATTTGGTTTGTACTTCAGCGCCTATGGGTACATCGATTCCGAAGATTCCAATATTGAATTCTTCACGCATGCTAAAACCTCTTGTCGTGTATTGTGCACCAGTGAGAAGAGCGAGTTGCCTGGATATTGCTTTCTCATATTGTATACCTGCAGTGAATTGTGTGATCGGTTTTATATAAGGATCCACAAGGTTGATGATCTCAGACCCGTTAACATCGACAGTACTCGGACCTGCTCCTACATGTGCAGTGATTGAGGATTGTGTAAGTCCTAGTTTGAGCATTGCGCTGAACAGAACAGTGGCTCCGGTTCTTACCATTCGGGTTGTTAGATTCGTTGTCATGGCTGTATGTTTTTGTTATTAGGATGACGCAAGCTGTCATGGCAACGTTTCGTAAGAATGAGTTAACGATCATTAAGGGAACCTTAATGCAGAAGGCTAAGGCATAGGGCATAGGGTGAGGAGCAAGGAGAAGATTGGAGCAAAAGCTTCAAATGACAGCTTGCAAAAGGCAATAAGTCTGGCGATAAAATTTATGACAGCAGACCGATTATATGCAAGCGAAGCTTGCATATAATCATCTACAAATGTTAAGTGTAAGTTTACTTACGTAGTTGCTGAGCAGTAGAACAAGGGTGAGAATAGCAGGTCGAAGTATTCGTGTCAGCAAATTTCAATTTGCTTATCAAGTATCACGTTCTCAGACCTCTCACATATTCTCACTCCTCCCATTCCTCTTACTTTCTCACTGTCTTGCATAAAAAAAGGCCGTTCCGGTAAGGAACAGCCTTTTTTGTTTGGTTGTAAGTTAATGGAATCTAGTTCAGCACATATCTTGCTGAAAGCGCGCCCCATGAATAGTAACCAGAATCCCAGCCACCTATACGGAAGGTTGGCATAAAGTCAAGACTTAAATTGAACGGTGCAGATGGGAACTTATAATCAAGGCCAATGACACCACTTAGACCAACGCCAAAACTACCATTATCATCATTGAATACGTAGCTGTCGTCATACGTAAAAAGTTGTAAACTGGCTCCAAATCCATAGTACCAGGCAAGACCTTCCACATCAGCGATTGGTTTGTGTATTTCATACAAACCACCAAGGCTGACATAGCTGTAAATACCAGAATATCCCCTGTAACCTAAGAAAAGTTCAAGAGCATTGGACTCTGTCATAAAGGTTTTATAAGAAATAGAAACCGGATAGCCGAGTCGCAATCCAATTGCACTTTTGTAGTCCTGCGCTTTTACCTGGCTACTTAACGCGAGGATGAATAACATCGAAAAAAGTAAAGTAATTTTTTTCATAACCTGATTTTTTAGTTTTGTTTAGTTGTGGTTTGATCGTGTTTACCTCCGAAATATAGAGATTTTTATAATGCAGACAACTTCCTGATCAAAATTTAGATCGTCTCCGGATTACCTGGCTCTTGACTGGAACAATAAGAACAACCAGCCTAGTATAAAGCTTAATCCGCCAAGAGGAGTGATAAACCCAATAGCGGATGCAGGAAATCCCGTAAGACTCTTTGTAGCTATGATAAACAGAGAACCAGAAAACATGACGATCCCTGCGAGAAAGGCGATTCCTGATAATCTAAGCCACCTGTACTGGGTTTGTTGTCGCTGAGCCATTACACAAACCACCAAAGTGGCCAGTGTATGTATAAACAGGTAAAGCACCCCTGTTTTGAGTGTTTCAAGATTGGTTGCATCTAGCCTGGATTTCAGATAGTGGGCACCAAATGCTCCGATGATTACACCCAAAACGCCGGTGATCGCAGCAAGGGTCTGAAGACGATGAAAGAAAGTACTATTCATGGAGTGACCAGTTTATGGGAGTTTCACCTCTTGTTGATAAAATGGAATTTGTCTTCGAAAAGTGGCAGCATCCTTTAAAGGCATCTCTTGCCAGTGGTGAAGGGTGTGCAGCTTCAAGGATGGTATGTTTTGAAGGATCAATCAAGACTTTTTTAGACCGTGCGAAGTTTCCCCATAAAAGGAAAATGAGGCCACTTCGATGGTCAGACAATGTTTTAATTACGGCATCTGTAAACAGGTGCCAGCCAATCTTGGCATGTGATCCTGCGTTATTTTTTTCAACAGTAAGGATTGCATTCAGGAGGAATACTCCTTGTTGTGTCCATGAAGTGAGGTTCCCATGAGTTGGTATAGCGACACCTGTGTCCCTGTTTAATTCCTTATAAATGTTTTTCAAGGATGCCGGGACAGGAATTTGTTCTGGAACTGAAAAACATAGCCCCATAGCCTGGCCTGGGCCGTGATAGGGGTCCTGTCCGATGATAACCACCCTGACTTTGTCAAAAGGGGTTTTTTCAAAAGCATTGAAAATTAAAGGACCAGGAGGGTAAATGATCTTTCCCAGCGCTTTTTCTTCAGCCAGGAAATGTTTGATCAGGGCGAAATAGGGTTTTGAAAATTCAGTGCTTAATTGCTCCTTCCAGCTGGGCTCAATCCTGACATCTCCAGGGTCTATTTGTGGCAAGGGCACGGCAATGCGGGTTGGTTAAAAAAAGTAGTGACTCCACCAGGGCTCGAACCTGGAACCTACGGTTTAGAAAACCGTTGCTCTATCCTATTGAGCTATGGAGCCAGCTAAAGGACTGCAAATATAATCCTCCACGCCGAAAGGGCATAGAGCAAAGAGCTGAGGGCAGAGGGCAGGAGCATCGAGCATGGGGCATAGGGCATGGAGCAAAGAGCAAAAGGCACAGGACATGAAGCAGTGAAGGA
>DASXWI010000365.1:0-2226 GCA_036503755.1 Saprospiraceae bacterium
GGCTGGCCAACTCATTTTCACATCTGCCCAACCAAACTGATTAATAATACCTACCAACCGAATCTGGAAACGATTGACTACTTCCTGCACAGTTGCGCTGAGCCTCTAGGACAACACAATGCTTCGGTTGCAGCTTTTACCAGTTATTCAGGTGAATTTTGCCGTTCTATATCAACTTCACCTTCTATAGAAGTTAAAAATCTGGGGCATCAAACCATGGAGTACGCAACGGCATCATGTTATGTAAATGGAGAACTTAGAACAACGACCACCTGGGTAGGTCATGCAATTCCATTTGACACGTTCATCCTTTCATTTCCGGAGATCACGATTGACGAAACATCGACTGTTCTGGTCCGTATCGACAGCGTGAATGGTGTTATAGATGACGACCTGGGAAATAATGAAGTATCAGTTCAGTTTACAGCATCCCCTTCCAGAACGGAAAACAGAATACAACTTGAATTGAAAACAAATAATTTTCCTGAAGGTGTGTATTGGGAGGTGACTAATAGCGAGAGGGTAGTCCTGTACAAAGGAGGCAACCCGACTGTCATCGGAAAGGAAGATGATGGTGGTACCTACATGAGTAATAATGCTGTCTATATCATTCCGATTCCGTTGCCGGGAGATGGATGTTATGAATTTGCAGTATATGATACTAATGGTGTGAATGGGGGAGTGGATTATTACAGGATCACGGGTCCGTCAGGTGAATGGCTGGCACAAGCAGGATCCGTACCATTTTACGATCACGAATGGTTTAATATCCATCAGGCCAGTCAGCCAATAGCCAACAATGGTGCCATCAACAAAGTACATGGATTGCCTGCAGCTTTTTGTAGCCAACAGGCGTATTCATTTTCAATTGACTTGCTAAACCTTGGCGAAACCAATATCACACAGGCGGAAATAGAAATATTGGAGAACAATCAAAGCGTGTCCTATGTGCCATGGTCTGGTGACATCCCTCCTGGACAACAAGCTAATATTGCATTTCCTGACCTTGTGTTCGAAACCGGCAAGAATATAGTCATCCGTATCCTATCTGTCAATGGATCGGCCGATGACTATACATATCAGAATGATTGGACACTTGATCTACCTCAAAATATTTCGAAAGATGATACGATCCTGATGGAGCTCAAGCTTGATCCTTGGGCATATGAGAATTACTGGCAACTGACTAATTCTTCAGGAGATGTCTTGTATTCTGGTGGCAATACAAAGGTAGGACCTGACGGAGGCGGTATGGTGAATGCTGTTTCCAGCGATCCGGGGGCGTATGCCCATGGTGCTTTAGTGGAGGTTGAAGTACAATTACCAGAGACCCATGATTGTTATTCATTCTTACTCGTCGATAGTTATGGTAATGGCCTGTATTCAGGATCGTATGTAACCTTTTCTGAAAAAGAGACAGGTAAACAGATTTACAGTAAAGTATTTAACTATTATATTCCTTTTGATGAAGAAGAAGTGTTGATCGAAGTCGATCCGACAACAGTATCCATTCAACCAATATCCACATTTGAAGAACTTCTAGTGTATCCCAATCCGGTTGATGGAGTATTGAATGTTAGATTTGAATCAGAAAATACAGTACCACTCACTGTCTATGTTTATAATAGCATGGGAGAAATGACCTACACATCGCCGGAAGTATTCTTTTCTTCTGGTGAAGTCAATTACACTATAGATCTCCCAGATTTATCTGCCGGGGTTTATACATTGCGTGCTGTCAGTGGTAATGAGTTTTGGACCCGGAAGGTAGTGGTGGCACATTAACAGGAACGTTCATCACACTATTCCGGATGTTAGCATTAATCCTTTTTTGACTATCTTGCTTTTTCAACACCAAAAAATCATTTTATATGTTGCGATTCAGCTACACAGTAATCCTAATATGCATCAGTATCACTTTTTGCATCGCCCAAAAACTTCCGAAAGCAAGTCCACTTCATTCGTCATCCCATTCGAGAAGTGAAGGTACCTTTCTGTACACCCTGACTACGTCAAGTGATACGTATACAGATCTGGTTAATCCTATCTCCATTAACAATGGTGAGATATGGGACGAGCCCGAATATTTTTTCCCAATCGGATTTCCCTTCGAATTGATAGAAGATAATGTGAGTGGATTCATATTTTACGGATCAGGCTCCATGATGCGAGCGCCAACCAATGATCCCGATGTATTTGCCTATATCTTTCCTTTTGAAACTGATT
>DASXWI010000366.1:0-2044 GCA_036503755.1 Saprospiraceae bacterium
ATTGATACCACAACATTCAATGTAGCTGTCCAAGGATATTCATCTTGCCCGCTTGTTTCAATTGATGTTGGTATTCCGCTCGTTAGAAATTGTACCATCAATACTTACACAGTTCGCTATTGCAACCTTGGGTATTCCAAAATAGATACGATGGTATTTAAACTTGAGCCTAGTCAATATATGGAGTTTATTTCATCATCCTTACCGTACGAACTTTATGATTCCACCTATTTATTTACTGTGTATAAACTAGAACCTGGAGAATGTAGAAGTCTTTCCTTTTCGGTTCTTCTTGATTGTCAGACACCTGCTGATTGGGAGCATTGTTTGAAAGCGCAAATATTACTCGATACTCTTTGCATCCTTAATCCAAATTTATCTCAAGACCCTTTGTCCGATATCGATTGTCAGACCTCAGGTATGCCATTTGATCCAAATGATAAAACGGCAACTCCGGTTGGTGAAGGCTTAAACAGAGAAATACCTAACGATTCACGAATTAACTACACCATTCGTTTTCAGAATATTGGAAACGACACAGCCTTTCAAGTAGTTATTCAAGACACTCTGGACGATAATCTGGCAGGTGGTACATTCAGCCCTGGTGCTTCTAGTCATGAATACAACTGGCAGATAACCGAAAAGGGTATTCTGGAATTTGTTTTCAGCAACATTCAACTTCCAGACAGTAGTATTGATGCAGAGAGATCTCAAGGCTTTGTGACCTTCTCATTTCTGCCAAAACCCTCCTTAATTCCAGGAACCAAGATTCAAAATGTCGCCTCTATTTACTTTGATTACACTCAGCCCATTGTAACTAACGTCGTTACACAAACGATTAGAAAGGAAATGATTTCATATGAATTTGATACAATCGTTTGTCCGGGTGAATATGTTAACGGAGTAATAGTCGATTCCGATTCATCATGGGTCCAAATAAATGAAGGTGTTTTTACTGATACCCTGATTAATATAAATACGATGGTATGGCCAACTCAAGATTCTGTCTTCATCGGGGATTTCTGTCAGGGAGATATAAACCCTCTTAGTGGAAATCCGTTTGTCGAAGTCGGTGTGTTTAATGAAACACTTCGCTTCACCAATCAATATGGATGCGACAGCACACATCAGTACAACTTTACTATTCATCCCGTAAGTAATGATACTGTTTGGCTTGAATTCCCTAGCGGATCACTTTACAAAGGCATAATTTTGGAGAGGGATACCATTCTAATTGAGCAAGACACTTCAAGCCACGGATGCACTATCCAGCTAACTGAAATCATATCTGTCTTGAGTACAGGGATGCCTGAAATTAATGCAGAAAGCCTGTATTCAATAAATCCGAATCCATTTAGTTCTTGTTTTTGGATTCAACCAAAATCAGAAAAAAGTATAATCAAAGCAATTAGCCTGTCAGATTTAATTGGTCAATACTACTTTCAATTTGATAGCTATGATATTGGACCAGATCAAGAGCCTTTCTGTGAAATCAGTGAATGGCCATCTGGACTCTACTTGTTACAACTCCAAGATGAAAAGGGAGTTGGTGTATATCCAATTTTGAAAATTAAGTAGCCGAATTGACAATAATGAAATCACGTCATACAACATTGGATGCTCATAAGCAGGGCTATTACCATTGAGAAGGAAAACGTAAATTTGGACATAGGTGCCCAAAAGACAGCTCAAACTTAGTCGTCCTGCCTACGAGCATCCTTTCACGTTATGCTTGTTGCGATTGATTTTTAATAAGTTCAAATTAGGAACTCTAGCTAGTCAATTCCTAAATTCGTTTTTCCATTTAAACCAGATAAAAGTGAAGATCTTATATATATCAGTTTTTCTACTTGGAGTGAATAATATTTGCCAGTCCCAGGATTATACAATCCAGCACTTTCAATCCTCCTACGACACGATAACTGATTATCAATCCGTTACTAAAGAACTTGTATCAGAAGGAGAATTGTGGTGGTACTGGGAACGAGCTTTTAGTTTTGGCTTTGAATTCCCTTTTTATGGCGATACCTTTTCAGAGGTATTT
>DASXWI010000367.1:0-9889 GCA_036503755.1 Saprospiraceae bacterium
TTGTTTGCATTTAGTTCATATTAATCCAGATACAATGAAAAGATTTTTCATGATGTGGATGTTGATCTGTCTAGGCAAAATAGCGCATGGGCAGGTCCTCACCATACTCGATGATGTCACAGGCCAACCTGTAGAGTTGGCCATCGTGATGAGCAATAAGCATATGACAGGTGAATTAACCAATGAGCAGGGACAATTGAATATTTCCTCTTTCAGTGATGCGGAATGGATCCTCATCCGGAGCCTTGGATATCACTCGATGACCACAAGTTTCGCTGAACTGCAAAATCAGAAGTTCATTGCGCGTTTAAAAAGCGAGGATATTTCACTTGACCAGGTTGTTGTTTCTGCCACCCGATGGAACCAGGGATCAAGAGATGTTCCATCTAAAGTGACTGCGATTTCAAAACATACTATCACCCTCCAGGAACCCCAAACTTCTGCAGACTTGTTAGGCGCTTCCGGAGAAGTATTTATCCAGAAGAGTCAACAGGGTGGAGGAAGTCCTATGATTCGCGGTTTTGCTACCAACAGGCTATTGTTTGCTGTTGATGGTGTCCGAATGAATACGGCCATCTTTCGCTCTGGTAATATCCAGAATGTCATCAACCTTGATCCTTTTGCAACAGAACGGGTTGAAATTTTATTTGGCCCCGGGTCAGTAATGTATGGTAGTGATGCCATCGGCGGAGTCATGAGTTTTCAAACGCTTACCCCACAGTTCTCATTGAATGATGAACCTTTGATCTCTGGTAGCGCTGCGATCAGGACATCAACTGCTAACAATGAATTATCCGGCCATTTTGATGTCAAGGCAGGTTGGAAGAAATGGGCGATGGTGAGCAGCATCTCTTCCTTTCATTTTGATGATTTGCGGATGGGATCTTATGGTCCTGATGAATATCTCAGACCATTCTTCGTAGAGCGGATCGATAGCCTGGATGTAGTGGTTACAAATCCTGATCAACATGTCCAGGTACCTTCAGGTTATGACCAGATCAACTTTATGCAAAAGGTCAGGTATAAGGCATCGGAAACGTTGGATATTGAGTATGCTCTTCATTATTCTACAACGACTGAATATTCCAGATATGACAGGCATATCCGTTATCGAAATGGATTGCCACGGTATGCGGAGTGGAATTACGGACCTCAGCAATGGATGATGAACCAGGTTAGTGTTCATCACCGGGGATACAATACCTTGTATGATGAAATGACTTTGAGAGGAGCTTTCCAACATTTTGAAGAAAGCAGGATCGATCGTAATATCAATGATGTAGAACGTCACATCCGGATTGAAAAAGTGGATGCGAATTCTGTCAACTTTGATTTTACAAAATCCCTGGGTAAGCACCGTTTGTTTTATGGTCTGGAAGGTGTGTGGGATGATGTGACTTCTATTGGTAAGGATGAAGACATCTCTACCGGGGACATCGTGGATGGTCCTTCCCGTTATCCACAATCGGATTGGAGATCGTATGGAATCTATGCCAATTATCAACACCATCTCAATGATCAGTTAGTGATACAAGCAGGTGCCAGGTATGGAGTTTTTGGACTGAATGGAGTTTTTGATACTACCTTTTACCCATTCCCGTATACGACAATGGAAATCAATGATGCGGCTTTAACGGGTAGCCTTGGTGCCACATATTCTCCATCAGATCGCTTGTCGTTGCGGGTGAATGCGTCAACAGGTTTCCGGGCACCGAATGTGGATGATGCTGGAAAAGTATTTGACTCTGAACCAGGGTCGGTCATTGTACCCAATCCAGACCTTAATGCAGAATATGCTTACAATTTTGAAGCTGGCGTGGCAACACGAATCGGTGATCATTTGAGCGTTGACCTGACTGGCTTTTATACCATTCTGGAAAATGCGATGGTCAGAAGGGAATATACGCTCAATGGCATGGATAGTATCTTCTATGATGGTGAGCTAAGCCAGGTGCAGGCCATTCAAAATGCAGCTCAAGCTACTGTATATGGATTGCAGGCAGGACTGGATGCGAGATGGCCATCAGGGTTTGGATGTTCAGTTGACCTCAATTTTCAGATAGGTGAAGAAGAACTTGATGATGGTACAACAAGCCCATTACGTCATGCAGCTCCATTTTTCGGAACGGCCCGATTGAGTTATCGTCACGAAGCACTTGAACTTATGCTCTATGGGCTTTACAATGCGCAAGTCAATTATGATGATCTGCCCGAAGAAGAGAAATCCAAAACTGAAATTTATGCGGTGGATGGAAACGGTAATCCATACTCACCGACCTGGGCTACGCTCAACTTCAAAGCAAATTATAGGTTGAATGAATTATTTACGATTGGTGCAGGCCTCGAGAACATAACCGATGTCCTCTACAGGCCGTATAGTTCTGGTATGGCGGGAGCGGGACGGAATTTTATCCTTTCTCTTCACGCTGATTTTTAAGTAAAGTAACCGGGTGATGATTATCCTGCTTAAATCCTTAAAAAATCATCACCCGGTACGTTTTAGCTCACATGATAAAAAAGATTATGTAGTGCAAAAAGGCCGTCGGTGGTTGGTTGGACAAAAGATTTACCTATATTCGTACCGGTAGTTGCATAAAAGATGGTCATGCCTGAGCACCATCGAGAACCCCCACCTTGAAGCAACGACCCATTACACCTCTTTTTCAACGCTATGGGATTTCCATCATATTGACATTGTCGTCGATATGTTTACTGCACATTATTAAGCCTTTGTCTTATGTGCCAGCAAACGATTATAAAGATAACCGGAATCGCTGACGGTATTTTCCATGTACCGGAGACAGGCAGGAAACGAAAAAACGATTGAAAGACTAATGAAAAAACATCTGATGACCCTAACGATGTTGTGTGCCCCCCTCTTTAGTTTCGCCCAAGTTGGCATTGGTACTACAACCCCAAACGTCAAGGCAATCCTTGACTTATCATCAACCTCTCAAGGTTTAATTATCCCGAGGTTGACTTCAACGCAAAAAATACAAATCCAGCCAACTGCAGACGAGGCTGGGATGTTGATCTTCCAAACAGACATATCCTCAAGAGGATTGTATTATTTTGACGGATCGAATTGGGTAGCACCTATACCCAATGGTACTAATGCCGGACAGACTATGAAGTGGGACGGAACGAAATGGACCTATGCTTCGAATTTATTTAATCAAGGTACATCCATTGGTATTGGAACAACGAGTCCTGCAAATCAATTGCATATTCAGAGTGCAGCCGCAGCATATACACGTCTTCAGTTGACAAACAACACCACCGGTACAACTGGCAATGACGGATTACTGGTCGGTGTTGCACAATCGAATGGCCACGCACATCTCCTTCAAAACGAAAATAAACCTTTATGGATGGGTACATCCGGTGTTGAGCGTATGAGAATTGATTCAGCCGGCAATGTAGGTATTGGAAGAACCAATCCTGCCGCTACACTGGATGTCAATGGAACCGTAAAGATTGGAGCCAATGGAAGTATTATCCATAGCATCCTCAAACAAACCGTTGAAGTGCAGATACCTGCCATTGAGTATGGTTCAGAGGGCATGGTGGAGATACCATTTGCAAATTGCCTTACGGATGGAGCTGTTTACGTTTCACCCGCTTCCAGTTTGTCAGGCCTCATGATATCCTATGCTCGTGTCTGTACACCTGGAAATGTTGAAGTGAAATTTATGAACATGAACCCTGAAATGGAAGAGCCCATGACCATGACATTTCACATTTCTGTGATACAGTGATGTTTCATGTGGTGATGGAGTGATGGAGAGATGGAGTGATGGGGTGATGTGGTGATGAGTATTGTAGTTATACTACTACAATTTCCACTTCCAATACTTCTACTTCTACTTCTACTTCCACTTCTACTTCCACTTCGCTATTCGCTATTCGATATTCCTTATTCACTATTCCTTATTCTCTATTCTTTAGACAAGTTTGTAGATTTCCTGGATCCATTTCAATTCTTTTTCGAAGTCGATGTGCAAGTCAATGAGCTTGCCTGTACGGATGTCCATGACCCAGCCATGTACGATAGGAAAACCGGTATGCAGGTAATGCTCCTGCACCACGGCGGTTTTAATAATATTTCTGCATTGTTCCTTAACGTTCAATTCAACCAGACGGTCAAATTGTTCGTGAGGGTTTGAGATGGCCTGCAATTCTTCTTTGTGCAATCTGAAGACATCGCGAATGTTTCTGAGCCAGGGATTGAGGATGCCCAGGTCAGCCTGGGTGAGCGCTGCTTTGACACCTCCGCAATTATAATGGCCACAGACAATGACGTGTTTGACCTTGAGGATTTTTACTGCGTAATTGATTACACTCATGACATTGAGATCAATGCCCACCACCAGGTTGCCAATATTGCGATGTACAAAGATCTCCCCAGGGGCGGCTCCTATCATGTCTTCAGCAGTTACCCTGCTGTCACTGCACCCGATGTATAAATAGTCTGGGTTTTGATCCTTAGCCAGCTTTTCAAAAAACTGTTCATCCGTCGCTTTTTTTTGCGCGATCCACTCCGTGTTATTTTCAAATATCTTTTCGTACGAAATCATAGTTAAGTGAGCAGTTAGGAGTTAGAAGTGAGCTGCATGCATTTATGCAAAGATGAAACATAATCATCTTATAATTGACGGGTAAGCTGATAGCCAATTCCTGGTAGCTGACGGCTAGTTAAATGACTTCCCGATAACCGGAATGTTCTTTCTTTCTTGCCACAAGATAATGGAGCTGGCCACAAAGACAGTACAAGCAAGCATAAATAAGAAGCCACCATCTCCCTGTACTTCGATACCCAGGGTGGTAAAGTGAAAAAAGAGAGCTCCACATATCACACCAAGAGCCAACAATGCGCCAAGCCACGCGGTCCTGTTGATTAAGAGAAGGATAGCAGCAATCAACTCCACAATTCCTGAGCCTATCCGCCCCCAGGGTTCCATCCCAACAGTCTCAAAAATATAGATGCTTTCTTCAGCTCCTGTAAACTTAAAGTATAGGGTCTGCAGCAAAATGGCAGCCACTATGACCTTCAGAAAAAAGGAAAAGGTGAGGATCGATTTCATAGCCCCAATTTAAAGAATTTAAAGGAGAAGGCATAGGGCAGAGGGCAGAGGGCAGAGGGCATAGAGCAGAGGGCATAGGGCATAGGGCATAGAGCGGAAACTAAACCTCACCACATCACCCAATCACCACAACACCCCATCACTTCATCACTCCATCACCACATCACTCCATCACCACATCACTACCTCATTCATAAAACGTTTCTATGATATTCTCTACATAATCCAGGTAAGCGATTGCATAAAGTTGCTTTTTCCATTCAGGAGAATGTGTTGAATTTATAACGAGCCATTGTTGCTTAGTACATTCGATACGACCCTTCGAGTTTTTCATCACCCGAATAGCAGGAGCAATACTCAAGACTTCCTGGACAATGGATTCATTGGCAGGAATACAAAATTCATAATCAACGGCAACCTCTCCGTTCCGCAAGCCGTTATCATCTATTTTCGAATAATTAAATTTTATTTTGGATAACATTATTTTCTGCATTTTCCGTGGGCATTGGAAAGCAGACAACATGATGAAAGCTAGTATCAGGTAGAATGAAGGTTTAATAGACATCTTGTAGAAACGGATTTGCTTTTAAGTCTATTACATCAATCAATATTGATATAATCAGGACACTTAGGTTAATGAGAGAAAATAAAAATGATACCTGTGAGCACAAGTATAATCCCAGACACTAATCCTGAATTGTGCTCCAGTTTATGCCAATCCATTTTCTTCAGTCCATGTAAGGCAAGCCAGGCAAACAAAGTCATTCCAATGGCAGAGGTAACCGTATAGATTGCGGCGATAATCAATGTCAACATAATCCCTCTTGTACCGGCAACGAGAAACAAAGCTCCTACCTCCAGGCAGGGAGAAAGAAACATCGCGATTAATAAGGTGCCTATAATCACGCGAATATTGGTCGTCGGTGTAAGTTTGATATCCTTTAAATGAAAATGCATATGGTGCTGATGTCGCCAGATAAAAAGAATACCCAGGGCAATAAGGATCCCGGCAGCGATGTATTTAAAGTAAGGAAGAATCCCATCCAACGTCATTCCTCCAAGTGCAACCAATATGCCGATGATAACCGTACTCAGCGAATGGGCGAGGGCTGCCAGCATGGTAACTCCTGCTGTTTTCCGGCCATCCCAGTTGAGTTGCCTGGAGATAGCCACTACAGGCAGCCAGTGATTCGGTAGGATAGCATGCAGGATACTGATGGCAAGTACACTGATGAAAAGTTCAAGGGAGTCGAAGATCATTGAGAGGTAAAGGTAAGTGAGAATCGGCTTCTGTTCCTATAGTGGAATAAACACCTTGACAATAACACCCAAACCATCAGGACTGTTTATTTCCCAGCGGCCCTGTAATATCGCAATCAGGTCAGCGACCAGGGATAGACCAATACCAGTTCCAGCTGATATATCATCTTGCTTGACATCAAATTGATTGTTTGCCCCTGTGCGTATCAACTCCAATTGTTCAGCGGTCATCCCACGTCCAGTGTCTTTGACTTCAAGTTCATACCACTCATTTTGGATAGCTGAACTAACCCTGATTTTTCCATCTTTCGTGTATTTGATCGCATTGGAAATAAGGTTGTGAAGAATAATGTTTAAAATGCGGGGATCAGTCAATATAATGTCATCCTCTGGAACGTCATTGATCAACGTGTTGTTTTGAAAGCGACTCATTTCACTAAAGTCCTCTATGAGTTGCTCAACGATGGCAAATGGGGAGCAATTAACGGAGGAGGGAGTAAATTGTTCCTGGTGATACGTCACCCAGTGAAGTAGATTTTGGGTGCTGTGAAAAAGTTTGTGAACCGCACTATGTACATCGCTTAAAACTTGTTTAGGCATACCTTCATCAGCAGGCTTTTCTTCAATCCCAAGTCTTGCAATCTGCCCGATAAATCTAAGTGGCGTAAGAATGTCGTGGGTGATGATCGACATCAACCGATCCCGCAGGCTAAGGTTTTTGCGAAGATGGATTTCAGTTTCTGCCAGTTTTTGGACGTTTTCCTCAAGCTGCATATTGGAAGCAAGTAAAGCTTTCGTCTGGTTGTCGACTTTACGCTGTAACTCAATATTTCTTTTTCGAATCGTTCTTGAGTTTAGTACAGCAATTCCCCATGTCATCAGGCCCAAAATGAATGCATACATGGAGATCGCCAATCCTTTTGCATACCAGGGTTTCTCCACGAAAAAGTGTATCCTGGAGTAAACAAAATCTTCAGAACCAAAACCACATCTGCGACGTATCACGAAAGTATGTTTACCGGGTCGGAGAAGTCCTACAGCTAAGGAAGTCTGATCCATGGATATCAACCGAAAAGGTGATTCAGATTCTTCCATTCGCAGTTGTACATATTGATTGTATGGGTTATTCCACCAGGCCCCGGTGAAATGAATAGTAATATTAAGATGTTCAGCTGCGATATTGCTTAATTCTTCTGGCTTGTATCGCTTGCCATCTATTTCAACAAACTCGATAACAATTGAATCTTTAGTAAAATAATGTGGTGTTTGCTCAGGTATAAACGAAACTAATCCTTCAAAGGAAGGTAAGGAAAGTCTGCCATCCGGAAGCCAAAGATGAGTGGGGGAGCACCCTCCGTTGAATTCAGTATTGTAAATACCATCATCTTCATTGTAGGCATAATAGTCCAATTGAAATGTGGTATCCTGCAGGTAAGCCTCTATTGCGTCCAGGTGCGTCTTGTATAATCCACGGTTGGTGGGAATCCACAAGTAACCTGCTTTGTCTTCTATAAATGAATGCGCGTTGGAGAGTTCATGGTTACGGCCTTCAGGCATCTGAACGAACCTCCCATCTATGTATATATAATATCCGTTCCCATAAGTTCCGATAAATGGTTTGTTTCTGATCATCTCGATGATCCGTATATCTTTATTAGCCAACTCAGGAAAGGAATCAATCCGGTTAGTTTGCATGTTGAGGCGATACAATTGAAAGTAGGATGCGAACCATAAATTTCCCTCCTGGTCCTTGTTAACGGTTTTAATACCATACTGTTCGCTTAGGAAAGAGGTTTTGAAAATCCAACGTACAGTATCCTCCCGGATATGACCGACACCTGTAGTTGTACCAATCCAGATTGAACTATCAAGCCAGTTGATGCATCGCGTAATAAATGTTTCTTTAGGAAAAATCAGGGTCTCATGCTGGCTTGGCAGATGATATCTATAAAGGTTTCTCCTCCAGGCGTAATAAATATTCTGTTTATCATCCTTGGCTAAGAGGACATCAAAAAAAGGATTTGGAAACCGTCCTTTTAGCTCGTAATTGACCAGATCAAGGATCCTTCCCTGGCTGGTCAGCATGGAAGTAGAATCAAGCAAGCATTGTGCATAATAAACATTGTTTCCTTTTGTATAGCCAGCGGGTAAATGCGTTTTCAGGCTCTTTTTTCGATATACAAAAGCTCCTTTGGTATCTGTACCTAATACCAATACATTTTCAGATGCTTTATAAGCGACAGTCGTTATTTTGCAGTTTTCAGGAAGCGTGTCAAGTACCGGAAGGATAATAAATTCAAGCGGGCTTCCTCCTTGAATAAGCCTATAAAGTTTTGTACTATCCTGGATAAAAACATCCGTAAATGGATACTGATTATACACTTCAGTGTCTTTTATCGGTGCGTTCCACCGGTCGCCATTAAACATTTTCAGAACACAGGGTTCAAGCGATTCTTTCTTTTCATCCAGAATATAGAGTTGACCTTTTACATCAAACTTAAGGACGGTTTTGTCAAGTCTGACATATTGATCTTTAAATAATCGTATAGGGCTGAGCTCCGATAGTTTTCGCGTTGCTGTGTCGATGAGCACGACTCTGTCACTCGCCATAAGTACCTTTCCGCTAGGCGTGGGTAAGATTTGGAAGTGTACGTAGGCAGCTCGTTCTCGTCTTGACTCTGACAGGAAGAAAGAATCACGGCTAAGGAAATGGGCATTTGGTAGACCACCGCGAACGTGGTGTAATGCAGGATATTTTGAATCCGGTTCACGTATTGTAGTAAAGCGGTCATTGTATAAACGATACATGCCGTTAAGTAAGTCCGTAAAAAGTATACTTTGATCATTGCAATGGATCGCTTCTGTAAATCGTTGGTTTCGGATAAGTGGATGATCATTTTGGCCAATGATCTTGAACCGTCGGCCATCAAACCTGGCTATGCCTCCGGCGGTTGCTATCCAAAGAAATCCATGTTGGTCAAAAACAAGGCCCTTGATTGAATTTTGAGGAAGGCCCTCTTTGGCCGTATAATGCGTTACATGATATCCAGTTTGCGCCTGCGTATTTTCACAAACACAAAAGGAAATCACGAATGATACTGCCAGGTACTTTATCCAAAGGTTAGTAGGAGACCTCATGGTTAGCCGAGATGGTATACATCTGCTAATCGATGCATATCTGCCACATTGTTAACATTTAGTTTCTCAAAAATACGCACCTTATAGGTGGCTACGGTGCTCATTTTTAGATCCAGGCGATTGGCGATTTCCTTCACTCGTAGACCTTGCAGCAAATATCGCAATACAACTAACTCCCTTTCTGATAGATTATCAAATGGATTGGAGGAAGGCTTGGGCTTGCCTTGCTCAACTTCTAAACTTGTCCTGAGAGATTCACTGAGGTAATTTTTTCCTTGCAGAAAGAGAGACAAAGCATTGATCAGCGTCTCTTCCTCTTCTTCCTTGCTAATGAAACTCAGGACACCCATCTGGAGAAGCCGCTTTCCATAAATCGCTTCAGGACTCATGGTATAAATCATGATATG
>DASXWI010000368.1:0-1730 GCA_036503755.1 Saprospiraceae bacterium
ATATGCATTGAGAGATATGATCGACGCTGAAGGGACATCCACCATGATTCATTACCTTTCTGATTCAGCTATTCCACTCTCTGTTCGCATTATTTCCGCCAACTATCTGTTGCGGGCAAAGAATCTTGAACTCGGGCCTCATGCGGATCAACTGATTGCGAGCTGGCATGGAGAGAGCAATCCTTTTCTGCGGATCTGTCTTGCTTCTGCACTCGGGAAAGTGAAATCGCCGGAAGCCATGAAGGAGTTGGTGGTCTCTTTACCTACCGAATCTGATTATCGTGTGAAGTGTTCAATCATCCGTGCTTTGCAAGGTTATAGTTATAAAGATGCACATGGTGTTATTCTTGCTTCTACATCTGATGCAAATCCAAATGTTGCCGAAGTCGCTGCTGAATATTTTGTCCATCACGGCCAGGAGAAAGATGTGAGCCATTACAAAGCTGCTATGAAAGATTGTAAATCCTGGCAGGCAAAAACAAGAATGGCTGAAGCTGCGAATAAATATACTTCCAACATGTTTAGCGGAGCGAAAACCACTTTGCAAAATGAGATCCTTGCTGCAATGAAGAGCGCGAATGATCCCTACGAAAAAGCAGCATGGCTGAAAGCTTACGCCAGTGAATTGCGCAATTTTGAATCGCTCCCAAAATACACGCAAGCTGATCAACCCATCACTGTGCGAATACAGGCAGTCACCAGTATGATCGAAGCTTGTAAGGATAAAAATTTTGACGCTTATTTCGCGGGTGAAGGATATCTCATCAAAGCACAGATCGGAGGATATCTGGCTACGGCTATGAAATCAGGTGATGCAGGAATCATTGCACTCATTGCTGGAGCAATCACCGATCCCAAGGCCGGGTTGAAGGAAATTCTCAAAGACCGTAAAGCTGAACTCAACAAAGCTTTAGCCGGTCTCAAACTTCCGGATGAAATGGAAACATATCTGGAAGTCAGTAAAGCATTAAAAGAATATGGAATTGAAGCACCCGTCGTTCCGGAAGATCAGAAAAAATATAAAAACATAGACTGGAAGATTATCGATGAATTAAAAGCTGGCACGACTGTTCAGATCACGACCACAAAAGGAGACATCATCATGAAAATGTTTCCGGATCGGGCTCCTGAATCGGTTACCAGTTTTGTTCAATTGATTAAACAAGGATATTATAATGGCAAAGCCTTTCATAGGGTGGTGCCCAATTTTGTCGTTCAGACAGGATGCCCTCGTGGTGATGGATTTGGCGGGTTAGATTTTACGTTACGATCTGAACTGGCTGGTAGCTATTATGATGATGAAGGGTATGTAGGTATGGCTTCTGCCGGTCCGCATACAGAAGGTCCACAGTTTTTCATTACCCATTCTCCAACGCCACATCTGGATGGACGCTATACCATCATCGGGAAAGTTTCCTCTGGGATGGATGTAGTCCATCAACTTGGTATAGGCGATAAAATCACGCAAATCAATATTCGAAACTAACTATATGATACTATCTACTCCGCTCGAGTCAAGACATATTGACCTCGGCGCTAAAATGACTGAATTTGCCGGTTACAATATGCCGGTAGTGTATTCCACGATCCAGGATGAACATCATGCCGTGCGTAAAAGTGTGGGCGTGTTTGACGTTTCACACATGGGTGAATTTATCGTAAAAGGAAAACAAGCTCTTGACCTGGTACAACGTATCAGCTCGAATGACGCAGCAGCACTTCAGATTGGT
>DASXWI010000369.1:0-7818 GCA_036503755.1 Saprospiraceae bacterium
GTAAGAAATTTGCATTGGGATGGCGACGCTGGATAGACTGGCCCGACTGGATATGGCCAACAGCATGGACGCTTGAACATAATGTCTTGCATCATTATCATCTGGGAGAAAACAGCGACCCGGATCTTGTCGAACTCAACCTGAAATGGTTAAGAGAAAAAGAATGGCCGGTGATCGTGAAATATATCTTCATCTTCTTCATGGCCGGGATGTGGAAGTATATCTACTATGCACCGAATACATTGCATGCGTGGTTTGAAAAAAATTATCCCGATAAAAAGATACCATCCTACGGATCCTTTCAATTCTGGCAACCTTTCTCTCCGACAGGTAGAAAATTATGGTGGAATTGCTTTCTTCCTTACGTCACATTCAATTTCATTTTGATACCGGCTCCATTCCTCTTGATTTCTCCGAGAGCAGCTTTATTCGTTTGTTTAAATATGGTGATCGCAGAGTGGCTTACCAATTTTCATACCTTCCTAGTCATCGTCACTAATCATGCTGGAGATGATCTCCCACGGTTTGATTCCGGTATGATTAGTAAAAAAGATTTCTATGTTCGTCAGATTTCTGGTTCAGTCAATTATCCGGCAGGTTCTGATTTGAATGATTTCATACATGGCTTCCTCAACTACCAGATCGAGCATCACCTCTGGCCGGACATGACGATGCTACAATACAAAAAAGCACATCCATTAGTGAAAGCCGTTGCATTGAAGTATGGAATACCATATGTGCAGGAGTCGGTGTGGAGGAGACTCGGGAAAACAGTTTCTATCATGGCGGGCGCGTCAAGTATGAAATTATCTCCTACCCCCTTTGCCCACTAAATGGGGGTACCAACACTATTGATTCTCCAAAATATTCGCATGGTGAAAAAGCAGCCGCAAGCCGCTTAAAAATCATGCTCAGCTTAGGCTGCAACTAACCTCGCGTACCAGGAGCGAATCATTGAATAACTCCTCCGTGCACTCCGTGATACCTCGGTTTTCCTCCGCGCGAACTTATTTCCCTTGGAGAAATTATTTCTGAATAAAAGAAAATTCAATGGTTTACTAATGGTGGACACAGAAATTCAAATCTCAACGATTCTGTTTCGCACGGAGGGAAATGGAGGCACCGCGGAGTACACTGAGGTCTTGTTCAAGTGACTTATCTGATTCTTAACAGACCCCCTTTCTCGGTGCATTTTTTGTCGGAATCACTCCCGATAGCTATCGGGAGTGATTCCGACAATTTTTCACTCTTCACTCTTTTCCTGACCATTCCGACACATTCCGATTATCATCATAAGGTATCTCGGGTGGATAACCGAAAAGACGGTAAGAGAATATACGTGCCTTCCTGGCTACTTCAGAATGCGAGCGCATGTAGTTGAGCGAATTGTAATCATAGATAGATTTGGCAGGAATGATGCCTAATGACTTTGGCATGTTGTTGAGGGAAAAACTGGTCATGAGGGTGTCTTTCCAACTCAATACCTCATCGATCTCGACAACGGCAAGATCCTGCCATGGAAATATTTTTTCGTCCCAGGGAATCTGGTTGTTGAATATCTCAGGACTGTCGTCATCAGCTGCTATTCGGGTTTGAATCTGCATCAAGTATTTTGCTCCTTCTCTTTTTACACGCTCTTTATATTCATCCTTCAGGTAGTTGCGAGTACGGGTTTCATTTGGAAAGACGCGCTGATTACAGGTATCCCAATCACTGAGATTGGTCGTGATACCGGTTTCTGGTTCTTTGTCAAAAGGCATCGCACGGTATTTGCAATAACGCTTGATGCCATCCTTTCCGATAAAGAGATATGCGGTGAGTCCCTGGTAACGCAAATTGTGAAATGAAGTTGGATTCCTGCGCAGAGATAATTTCGCTCCTTCTAATCCTTGTGGATACTTGCGGTAATAATCATGATATTCCACGCCCCATTTTTGCTGACGTAATTTTGCAAACTGAAGAAAACTGCTGGCCGACCAGAATAAATTAATCACACCTGTGTTCATCTCCATGTCGAAAGGGCTCTGCATGTGATGCTCTGAAAACTTGATCGAAAAACTACGGATACAATTCATCGCATCATCGAGGAATGTTGCTGAAGCATGGCGAATTCTCGCTGGAAATTCTCTGCCGGGTTCGAAGAAATCATGAGGTGGAAATTCGGGATGATCTACGATACGAACTTTTCCTTTCGCAGCAATCCCGTTGTTATGACTCATCCTATACCGATGTGGAATACTGAGCGTTATGACCAATGCCCAGGCAAATATTTTAGAAATAAACCAGAGCACCAATTTGTCATAGGCTGAGCCGAGCATATGCCAGATGAACGTTCCAAACGAATGTTTCTTTGTCATGGATGATGAATTGATACAGTCCGGTTAAATATTGGTTCTTGATTCGATATTTTCTACAATCACCCCTAAAGCCGCAAACTCCTCTTTCTTCGCCATAAGCAACGAGCAGAAATGCGGATTGATGTCAGAATCTTCATTCCTCGTGATAAAACCATACTCAGTGCGCGAGAGCAGGTTGCTAAACCACATCATTTGTGTACTCCGTGTCAAGTCTGGAGCAATACTTAGATCATGTTCTGGTGCTAATACTCCTGATTCTTTATCTCCAAAACGCAGGCCGAGACAATTGTACAAGACCTCTCCGATATCTTCATACTGATGCTCATTGGCCCATGTGTGAAGGAAGGTTGCAACAAAAATCATGTACGTGCAGGCCTTCTTCAGATTTGCGATTTCTTCCTTTTCCTGTTCAGGTTTAAGGACATTGGTAAGTGTTAGTGGAGATACCGTTCTCAATTTACCATCACGAAATTGCCTTGGCATGTCGTAATCAAAACAAAACTGGGCAGAGAGATACTCTTTCATCTCTTCATACCGCGCTTTTTCTCTTGGGTCCAGTTGCGACATATCCAGGTCCGACAGGTATACCGGAACACTATGATTGACGAGATCTTCCGACATGCAGTAGACTTCATGCCAATGCTTAATGATGTCCTCTTTGTTTTGATCAATAAAGGCATCAACAAACTGAGAAGTGATATTCCAGAAAAGTTGTTCAGCCCTGGCATAAGTATGAGCCTCACTAAGCGGTGTCATGGTTTCAAAACATTTCCAATCCATGACGCCCATGACATCTGCAATACGATCCACCAACCCTTCATAGGTATAAGCCGTCGCCATGGGTATATATCTATGCAACAGGATACCGTCTGCCGTATGATTGATCAACACAACTTCTTTCAGATGTGGGAATAGTAATGTTGCCAGCGGGTTCAACCTGAGATTTCTGTATGCAGCAATAGCATATTGTTCAATATTGGCATGCGCACCAGCAAAATGCTCATCCACTTCGGTACACAATCCACCGTTCACGCGAGCCACTCTTTTTGCTTGCTGCCATGTTTCGCCATCAGCAGGAGTGAAATCTCTAACCTGCCATGGATCCTTGTTGATGGCATTAAGGGGTCCTCTCAACCGGATCATCACCGGTGTAGGCAATCCATCCGGTTTTAATTTAAACTTCATCATCGCATCCGGAAATGCATATTCCTCATTGTGACCATAGTTGTGCTTTCCGAAATATTTCATCCAGTAAGCACCCTCTTCTGAAGGATCAGGCAAAAACATGCCACGGTTCATCCCATTCATCATACGCTCGCCAAACCAATCATCTCCGCGAGTATAGCCTGGAAGTTTTTTCTCAATGCACACGGTGAGATTTTCAGGATAGTCTGCTTGTATCTCATCTAGTGTAATAGAATCAGGATCCAGCTTGATCTGCTCGAGGTGCTTGACCTTAGTCAATTCCACAGGAATCATTTGTTCGTTGATCGCCTCTATTCGTGCCTCAGTATATTGTTGAGGCGCATCCTTGCCATGCTTTTCAATCACCACCCGAGGCATCGGGACATCATCACGATACTCCCAGAAACAAAGAGGTATTGTTCGAAGATTATATTCCATTCCGATCAGGTAGCTTTTGGAAATTTTTACCTTATGAAAAATGGTGTGGACAGTTTTTGCTTCACCGCCTTTATAATAAACATGGGAGATCTGGCAAACTTCAAATTGTAATGAGCTTACCCACCAGCGCCTCGCCCAACGTAAATCAAAAGGTAATCGGAACGTACCATCAGGCTCGGTGTGGCCTTCACTCAATTTTCGCCATTGTCCTAGTTTAGTCCTGCTCCAGAATTCAAGTGGCAAATGGTGGATCGGAACTTCGGCAGTCCCTTTTGTCTGAAAGATGATTTTGCCTACCAGCCAGCTATCGATCTGTTTGCCATAAATCTCAGGGCGCCTGGGAAACAAACGTTTTGCGAGTGCGTTGAGTCCATCCTTTAGTTTGTAATACTTGGCCAGCAACCATTCTAACATAATGGTGATGGGATTGGAAATGATTTTGGAATACCCTACTTCAATATGATTGATGCTCTTGAAGTGAGGCATGAAAAATCTTCCTTTATCATCATAGCCGATTTTGGTTTTACGGAGGCATTCCTCACAGACATTATGAGCAATCGGTTGAGGAGTTGGTTCAGCGGTATTGGTCATCAGCAGTACTGATTATGTTTTTAAGGATTCTACAAAGTACATATCAATTTCTCCTTTGTTTTTCGCAGGCATTTTTCCGCGATAGGCACAATTGACCTTGTGGGAGACGAGTTTATAGGTATCACCTGAAATATTAATTTTTCCTCCCTCACTGCCTGTTTCCATCCGACTGGCAGTGTTGACTGTATCACCCCAGATGTCATAGGCAAATTTTTTGCTACCCACCACTCCTGCAACAACCGGGCCGGAGTGAAGGCCGATACGGATCATAAATTCCGGTTTGTTAGCCGATTTTCGCTCTTGATTATGATGATCGACCCATGCCAGAATCTCCAAAGCAGCTAATACAGTATCCGTCGCATGCGTAGACGTTGGAATCGGAAGCCCGCCTACACACATGTAAGCGTCTCCGATCGTTTTGATCTTCTCGACTTTAAACTTATTGATGATCGAATCGAATGCACTGAAATAGGAATCCACAGTCGAAACAATTTCCTCCGGACTCATCGAAGATGAAGTCGCTGTAAAACCAACAAAGTCCGTAAACATCACTGTGACCCCTTCAAACTTTTGAGGTCTGGTGCGTCCTACACGTTTCAATTCCTCTGCTGTTTCAGCAGGAAGAATATTGAAGAGCAGGTCATCCGATTTCTTTTTCTCTTCTGCCAATTCAGCCGTCCTTTCTTCTACTTTCCTTTCAAGACTGTTGTACAGCATTGCGTTTTCAATAGAAGTTGCAATCTGACCGGACAACAACATGAGCAGGTTGATGCGCTCTTGTGTGAAAGCACCCGTTGTCAAATTATTTTCGAGATAGAGAAGGCCAATAAACTTGCCCTGGTGAATAATCGGTGTGCTTAAGATCGACTTTGGCTTTTTCTCCTGGATGTATTTGTCCATCTGGTACCTCATGTCGCTTGCCGCATTGTTGATCACCGCACTTTCATTTGTTCTGCGGACGTACGTTACCACTGTATGTGCAATCTGGTTGTACTCTTCAAACGGTGTATGGTCCAGCAAGGAGATGGTATTTTCCTGCAAATCTTTATTGGCTTCGATATAAAGTCTTCCGTCTTTCTCCAGGAGCAATAATCCACGTTGAGCGCCAGCATTTTCAATGACGATACCCATGAGTACAGTTAGCAAGTTGGACAATACAACTTCTCCAGAAATAGAGTTTGCAGCTTTTAGTACTGTAGTAATATCCAATACACTGCCGTGTACCATCGATGTGGTTTCATTGACTGTGCCGGATTCAAGCATGCTCTCCTGTGCCCTGTTGACACCTGATACATATTTTGGATACAATTGCTCCATCTGTCTGAGCTTTGCTTCACCACCCCACTCTCTGTATGCATTGTACGATGCCCTGAGGTAGAAGGTCGCGAGGTCATCAGATTTTTGTTGCAAATAAAAACGTCCCGTGAGTTCGTATGCTAATGCTTCCTCATGGATGTAATCATTATTAGAAGCACCAGCGATGGCTTTGTCATATATGGGTCGGGCATCATTGTAATGACCATTGACGCGCAACAACTCCGCTTCAAGCAGATGATATTTATGAAGGTAATTCTGTGGTGCAAACTTTGACCAGGTCTTGAGTTTGGCCATGTTACCTTTCACCCGCTTGATATATCGCTTCCTGTCTGCTGGCAGTGCCTTTTCACATTTTGCAAGCAAGGCTAATGCTTCATACAAGTGATGATTTGGAATTTCAAATTTGGCCAATACCGCTTCAAGTAACTTCCGCGATTCAGAAGCATGGAAGGCTGCCTTTTCATATTCATGGAAATGACAGCAGAGGATTAGTTTGTTAAAGTGGATGAAGAAGGTACCGGTCTTGTCATTGCGTGATAGGTTTTGCGCCATCATTTTTTCCTCATCATACGCGGTGCCGGTGAGGATCAAAGGATCTGCAGACTTGCCCATAAAATTGAGCATGCCCTGGTGATAGACTTCATTGTAGTTGAAGTTGGTCTCTTGCTTGAATTGATTGAAGCTGTCACTGTAAGCTTTCGTCTCTTCTTCGAGTCGCGGTAATTGCTTTCCACTGAGGTAAGCATGGATGCAATAAATGTTGGTATTAATGCAGGCAAATTCAATCGCACCTGTTTCCATCCCGATATGGTATGACTCCTGCAATGGACGCAACGTGTTATGCACATGTTCGTTCCAGTTGATGATGAGCGCATAGATCGGTGTGTAGATCTGAGTCTTCCATTCCTTGGCATTGTATTTTTCCAGGAGGATGAGACCTAGTTTTCCAAATTCATATCCATTGCGCATCTGGCCGAGCACACCACACATGATCACTCCGTAAGTTGCGAACGCAAAAGCAGAAATCGCAGTATTACCATACTTCAACGAAAGATGCAC
Organism: Saprospiraceae bacterium; assembly: GCA_036503755.1. GTDB lineage: Bacteria > Bacteroidota > Bacteroidia > Chitinophagales > Saprospiraceae > Opimibacter. The sequence goes on from DASXWI010000369.1 coordinate 6,948, forward strand.
CATCCTGAAGATGACAAGCGGAAATAAAGTTGGTGTCGCCCAATAGGTTGATGAAGCGATATCCGCCATGATGCGCATAGCAGCAATCTTATGTTCATCTGTCATATGAGGCAGGTCCTTCAACTTGTCGTTGTTCTTGCCTGACAGTTTTATTTTGGTCTTGATCAGATCGGCCATGACATGAACCATGGTTGGCTTGGAAGGAAAATCTTCGCCGAGTTGTTTGAGCAACTCTAATCCTGTCTTGATCGCGTCGAGTAATTTATTTTCTGCTTTGTACGCGAGAATCCTGATTTCGTAAGGTTTTACTTTCTCCAGCAGGTCGCGTGTGTTTTTGAGGACGATCGGATAATACTTATCCATCGTGGCAAAGTCCCCATTGAGATAAGCAGCCTCCGTTGCTTCAGTGTGTAAGTTGCGGCACAACTCATACTGCACATTCCACGGATCGTCCTTTAAGAGTTCGATACCGGTTTCAAAATATTCAAGAGCCGCTTTGAATGCGGAGCTTTGTTTTGCTTTGCGCCCCGCTTCGAGGTTGAGGCCTGCTAATAATTCTTTTTCACCTTCATCGGTGATGATGAGTTTGCCCCAGTTCCATTGATTGACGATATCAAACAGATGTGATTCTCTTTTCTCTTCCGGGATATTTGCCAGCAAGAGTCTGCCGATTGTAAGATGCGCATGATTGCGTTGATCCTCATCGATCAGTGAGTACACAGCTTGTTGTATCCGGTCGTGGGTGAAACGGTACATTTTACTAGAAGGCACAATCAATCCTTCTGCAAGTGCTTCGCTCAGGCTCTTGATGATCTCACTTTCTTCAATTGACTCTATGATGCTCAGTGTGGCTACATCAAAACTATTCCCG
>DASXWI010000370.1:0-2159 GCA_036503755.1 Saprospiraceae bacterium
CTGATTCTTGTCCTGCTTCCAACGGCAGCGCCAGCGTTATCCAACACCTGACCGAAGATTTCATTCTCATTGTCAATGAGTGGACTTGTGTTGTCATCACCATGCCACGATACAAAATAGTGATTAAATAAAGGATCGTAAGTAACGGAAGCATTTTGCCCGGCATATGCTGTCAATCCATTCGTTCCCATACTACTGATGCGGAAGAAATTATTCGCACTAACAACAGTACCCGTACTGCTCACGATTTGACCATAAATTTCAAACTCATCGTTAACGCCCAATGCATCATCATCACCATGCCAGGCAACGAGAAAATTATTATTAGTACTATTATAAGCAACGGCTGCATCAAGCGCTGTATAACTTGTATTTCCTGAAGGTCCCATATCACTGATGCGAACCTCTGAGGTTCCGAGCACATTGCCATGGCCAGCATCCGATCCATCGACTCTTCTTACAAAAATTTCATTTTGTGTATCCCCTACAGCCTCATGATCGCCGTGCCAGGCAACCAGATAGGTATTTGCTGTGCTGTTCCACACTACATCAGGTCTGAGCGCATCATACAAAGCATTGCCATCCGTTCCCATATTTGAAACGCGCTTGTTCGTGCTGATCAAATTTCCTTGTGTATCTACGCCTTGTGAGAATATTTCATTTTGATCATCGAAAACATGATCAGCATGCCACACCACCAGATAACTTCCATCAATACTTCCCGGGCTCCATGTACTGTTGTATGCAACTGCCGGTGAAGATGCATCGTACGCTGCGGTGTTGTCTGTCCATGTTGTACTGATCCGCACTCTTGAGCCACTCAAAGTTCCTGCTACAGCACCAACGCGCTGACCAAAGATTTCAAATTTATCATCAGCTATGGAGGCATCATCACCTGACCAAACGACAAAAAATTCAGATCCTGATGCTGCCACATCCGGTGCTGAAGCAGCATATGAAGTATTATCAGGTCCCATATTGCAAATCCTGATTTCACCACCAATGAGTGCACCGGTTTTACCATCGATTCTTTGTCCGTAGATGTCATTCTTGCCTGAAACATTACCAACCCATACGACCATATAAATTCCTTTTGGGTAGCTCACGGTAGAGATCGGGCAAAAGGCTACAGAGGCATTTGTTCCACTGTATCCCACCGTTTCAGTATCCGGCCCAACATGGCTAATCCGAAAATCATCAGAACCAAATTCTGGATCAATTGTAATGGGGTATACAGCATCCTGATAAAATTTAGTTTCCAAAGTAATCGATGTGCCATCCTTGGTAACTTCCATTCTTGCCGGAAACTTCTTTTTTGATGCGTCAAATACGGTGACGTCACCCAGTGAGACAGCACCTAATTCATTCTTCCATCTCCAGCCATTGCGTGTGGGCTCAAATTCACCTTTCGACTGAACGGTACCGGAAATGGAAAAGAATGCTTCCTTCGGGTTGAGTGGTTTATGAATAATGAATTGTTGCTCAATGGTGCTTTGTTTAATCAGGTATTGCTCAACAACTGAACCACGTTCATATACAATCTTGTCGTCATCAAACCGTGGCGCAACAGGCTCCTTAAAATCAGCAGACCAACTAAGCTGTGGACCGCCTGAAGTTGGGGTTACCGTAATCCCTCGGGCACTGAAGGTTACGTTGTAAGCAGGATTCTTGAGTTCAATCGCTTCGCCTGCTTGAGAAACTTTGTTGAGGGCTTTATTGATCGCCCATGATTCCCTTATGTCACCATCAGGCTGAACAACTTTATACACTGTATTATACAGGGTGGTTTCTCCGGCAATCTGATTGTATTTGGTGCCAGTGAAACCACTCAAGGTGATGAAGATGATCAGGAATAGGGTCTTCTGTTTCATTTAAGTCATCCTTTTGTATCAACAACCTGTTAATATGTATCCATCATCCGGAGTAACACATACATCGGAAGGGTCGCTATTAATGGCGTCAATAGCTGGCCCCACCCGAATCCGAAACTTATACGGGACGCCAGTATTGCCTGAAATTGAGCTCAGGTTAAAGTCAATGAAATTCAGCCAGTTTGTATTGGGTACGATGGGAAGGTTGCCGGATACTGTCCCGAAAGTTGGATCGCTGGACCATTCCAGAAAATACGCCTGGTTGGTTAGCGTCGTGTAGTCACGATT
>DASXWI010000371.1:0-6197 GCA_036503755.1 Saprospiraceae bacterium
TATCCACTTCAAGGAGATATTTCCCGTTATAATTGAAAGAATACCCAAATGTCTTATCTGAGAGATGCCAACTCACTCCATAATCGGTAGAATAGTACAGGTCATAACTTGAAGTAGATAAATACATAATATCTCCTGCACACATAGCATAATGCATCACGGCTGGAAAGTCCAGTCCTAAATCTTCATAGGTAATTTCTGTCCAATGTTGTCCTTGGTCAGCTGAAACATATGCATTCTGATCCCCAGTGGCCAGTAGATGCCCATCTCGTGTCGCCTTTACTTCATCAAATTCATCCAAATGCTGCCAGTCCGAATTTCCAGCACTTGAGTTGAAAATTTCATGGTTGCTGGCCACCCAAATAGACGAACCTGAAACGGCTATATCTTCGACCGTAGCAGCTTCGATTCCGTTGGTAAGCTTATCCAAACTAATACCATGATCCTGGCTTGCATAAAAGCCCTGGTAGGAAGTAAAAAACAATCTGTCTTTACTAAAGAAGATATCAGGATAGGTAGATATGTTTGCAGTTTCACTCCAGTTTTGTCCTCCATCAGCAGAATGATAAATCGTCTTGCCCGATAATTCAGTGATGACATATAGCTGCCCAGATAACCCAAGGATTTGCCTTGGAGAGCGGTCAAAAAATCCATGTAATAGATTTTCTATTAAGCCTGTCGTGATCCATGTATCTCCATCATCGAATGACTTTTCGATACGGCAATAATGGGATCCGTCAAAAAACTTGATTTTCCATAAAACGCCATCAATACTATTCACATCAGAGATGAAGATATTCTCAGTTGTCCGGTCTAATGTATCCCACGTCAATCCATCATTTGATGATCGTAATAAAAAATTCCTGTTGTCCCCACTTACCTTGGCATATAATCTGTGATGGTGGATATCATATGTACTATACTCGCCAGCAGTTGGACCTATCGGAGTAAATTGGTCCCCCTTGTCAAACGAAACATAAATAATTTCACGACTGATGTAATAGCATGTATCTGCTTTAATCACTAACTGCTTAAGTCCTTCGAAAAGATCCAACTGACTATTGATCAATACCCACGTTGCTCCCCAATCGTCTGATCGGAAAACATCGTATACTCCCCTGGCTTCTATTTCGCGTTTTGTCGTTAGGAACAAAGCACCTCGCTCTATCTGAATTTCTTCAAAAACATAGACCGAATCAGGAATCTCAATGGGAAGCCATGATGACGCTTTATCCGTGGAATAAAACAACCCTCCAGTAGTAAGCACCAATAAAGTATCTCCTTCGCTGTCAAAAAAGACAGGCTCACAACTTTCAGGGCTTCCAACGAACTCCCATTGGGCTTGGATCGAGGTCAACCCAAAGCAAATCGTGATGAGCATCAAGTATCGTTTGTAAACTTTGCCCAATATAAACTCAACTATTCCCATTTCATTTTTCATTTTTCATTCTTCATTTTTCATTTGTTTGCTGCCCATATCACACCCTGCCTCAAATGCTCCAGAAATAAAGTATCCTGAAAACTCTCCACCGTATGTCCCATCGCTGTGTAAAATGATCGGCCACCATCATATGCATGATACCATGACATCGGATGAAAGTCTCCATGTTGTCCATTTTGATAAGTTGTCTCATCTGCCGTCAACAATACATTCACATTTGTTGGTAGTGATTTGAAATTATAACATTCATCCACCCGCTTCCAACGCATCGGAAGATGTTTGCATGATAGGTGTGCGGTATCCACTTTCTCAATGACATGCTGTTGTACATCGGGATGGTTGGCGAAGTAAGCACCGACTAGCTTCCCATACCAGGGCCAGTCATATTCAGTATCAGAAGCGGAATGTACGCCAACAAATCCTTTACCTGATTTGTAATAGTTTTCAAATGCAACTTGCTGAGCACTGTCGAGGACGTTACCGGTTGTCTGGAAAAACATGACAACGTCGTAATCCTTTAACCCGGCAGGCGTAAACACAGATGAATCTTCTGTGATGGATACATCCATCTCATATTTTTTGAAGTAGTCCTTCAATGCCTGGCTGCCTGGTTCTATACACTCATGACGAAAAGCTTTCGTCTTGCTGTACAAAAGAATGTTGACCGGAGGTAACTCTTTTACCTCCGCTGCTTTCTTACACGATACAAGGGGATACAAGAGGAGTAGTCCTAATACTAGCGTGTTAATGGGTAAAGATTTCATAATGCGTAATTGCAGGGACAAATTACAAAATTACGCTGTGCCGATTGGTTTACTCAATCCCCGTTACTCTCCTAACCATGTTCTGAACGCTATCGCCTTTTCCCGGCTGACGACAACTTCCTCATTTGCCTTCGGCCGGAGGTCCACTTTGAGTTTCGAACTAAACCAGAAATGTATCTTCTCCACAGCCGTAGCGCTGACTAAAAACTGCCGGTTGGCCCGGAAAAATTTTTTAGGATCCAGGGTCTTTTCGATCTCATCAAGCGTGAGATCCGTGACATACTCCTTGTCATCAAATGTATGAATGTAATTATGCTTATCCTTCGTTTGAAAATACGCGATGTCAAATGTCTCGATAGGTAACATACGGTCTGCCTGCTTGATCAGAAATCGCTCTTTATAGCTGGACTGCTTTTGAAACTCATGAAGCAAGGATTGGATATTTAACCCGGAAGCTTCCTGGCTAAACTGTTGTTTTAAGGAACGCAGCTTATCCATGCTCCTTTCCAACTCTTCCTGTTTGACCGGCTTCAATAGGTAATCGATACTGTTCACTCTAAAGGCCTTGATCGCATATTCATCATACGCGGTCACAAAAATCACCGGGCACTTCACTTCTACTTGCTCAAAAACATCAAAACTCTTCCCATCTGTCAACTCGATATCCATCAGCATCAGGTCAGGTGAAGGATTGCTCTTCAGCCAATTCACCGTATTTCGCACAGAATCGGTGATCTCCAAAATCCTAAACGTCGGATCGATCTCCATCACCATGGCCTTTAAGCGTCTTGCGGACAAAGCTTCGTCTTCTACGATCAGTATATTCATGAGACAGGATTAGGTATGAGCGTTATCTGTACACTGAATTTTTCATCCGTAACTATAATTTCCGGTGTCGGTTGTTGCAACAATTGATATTTAGCAGCCAGGTTAGCCAGGCCTGTCTGTGTGGAGATGACGGATTGATTTCTTCGTTGCAAGGTATTGGTGATCTCCACCTTGTTGCTCTCCTTTTCTGCAATGACTATATGCAATGGTTTTTCAGGTGACACTGTATTGTGTTTGACGGCATTCTCTAGAAGGATCTGAAAGGTCAATGGGGGTATCAACATCTGGGATATTTCTTTCCCTACGTAGATGTCTAATATCAACCTGTCATCAAACCTGGTTTTTAAAAGATAATAATACGCTTTGATAAAGATCAGTTCATCCGCGAGGGAAATAAGCTCTTTTTCACTACTCTGCAACAAATACCGGTAAACGTAAGCAAGTTCTTCAACAAACTTTTTTGCCCTGTTCTTGTCTTCATCGATCAGGCCAATCAGAGTGCTGAGTGAATTAAAAAGAAAATGCGGCTTGACTTGTTCTTTCAGCGAATCCAGTTGGCTCTGCAAATTTTCTCGCTTTAAAGCTTCGGCTTCTACAGCCAGTTTATTCCAAGCACCCAGGGAATAAAGGGATTCATAGATGGCCATGATCAACATAGAGAACACAAGGATGAGTCCGCTGGTATAAAAAAAATCGGTTAGCGTAAAACTGATCTCATAATAATTTGTGTAATTGAGCAGGTACACGATCAGGAATCCTTCAGCAAAGGAAATGACCACTGTACTGACAAAGAGTAAGGCTACTCGCCGTCTTGTATTCTGGACGCCTGGATATATTTTCCTCGTGAAGATGATGATCTCGCGAGCAATCGTCCAACAAATCACCACAAAGAGGAAATCCGTCAGGTATTGTTTCATCCACGACCGGTTTTCTGCGATCACTGCAGGCAGGTTTACTGCCGTGGTATATAGGAGCGACAACATTGCCGCTCCTATCCATCGGAGTTTCCGGTCATTCAATCTTACTCTTAGCCTGAGCATCATTTTCGGGATGAAACCCCTTTGATTATTATTTACTGCTACTTGCAACTGCAAACCTATGAAGATTGATCAAAGTAAGGTTATGGCTTTTTCAAGCACCAGGTCTTTTCCGGAGAGGATATCTTCTTTAGTATTGATCATACGGATATCAGGCTGTACCCCTATTCCTTCGTAACTCTTACCATCTGAAGCCCTGTAGTCACCTATGCTCATAAAACAAAACCAACCATTGGGCAATTCGCGCGAAATATTATCACTGAATGCACCTGAAGTAAAATCTCCAAGTTGCGTTACATTAGAAAGCTCCTGCATGGCAAGGGTAAAGGTTTCTCCGGCACTTTGTGTCCAACGTGAGGTCAACAGAACAACCGGTTTGATAAAACGTGTGCCGCCGGTTGGTTCCACATGCCAGGGTATGGCCTGTGTGAAATCATTAGGGCCGGGTCCGTTCTTTTTCCTAACGTTCATGTATAATTTTCGCTCCTCAGCAAATCGCCCTGCAACATACTGCGCAGCGGCATCATTGCCTCCTGGATTGTCGCGGATATCAATGACCATTCCGTCCACATTGCCTAGTTCCGCCAGAATCTGGTCAATCGCTTCACCAAAATATTTTTGTGAAGGAATAAAGTTTCCAAAGTGGATATACCCGATATTGCCTTCAAGTGTTCCATAATCAATGGCCGTACCATAATGTGTGAAATCACTTACATACGAAGGAATGAGGTCCAGGGAAAAGTCGGTCTGTACTTTAAGTGTATCAAAAATGCCAGATTCAATTCGTGGCTCATTTTCCGAAGTGATAATAAACGTATGGTTGTCATCCAAAGGATCGATCATGTCGTGGAAAATGGATTTCAATTCTTCATCTGAGGTCTGCTCATTGATCAATGGACGATATTCAGTATAGACGGAATTCCAGTTCACTTCTTTGACATTAAACAATCCATAATACTGGTCGTACCCTTTCCACATCTCTTCAAAATTAGTGACCGGATCATTCTGCACTGTGGGTCCGATCAAAGTCTCTTCACAGGAAGAAAGTGTAACGATTGCTGTGAGAAAAAAGAAGTGTTTCATATTATTGATAATTAAATTTTTCATGAGGTGGTTATTTATAAGTTGATATCAATGGTGACTCCAATCCTGCCGGAGTATTGTTTGAGTATGGCCGGTATCGTATACCGCTGCCACATGAAATCATACTGAAGACCCACTCCGGTTTTTGGTGACAGGGCAAAGCGCCAGCCACAATGGACATTCGCCTGAGCATAATCACCGAGGGAAACAAAATGTGTACCTCCGTCAAAAAATGCTTCTACCAATGTTTGATTAGGTGTAGACACTGTCCCGCTGTAAGGAAAACGGGTATTAAACCCAATGACAGGAACGCCAACTCCAAGACTAAACTGGTTCACCGGGTTCATGTTCCATGTGGCCCTGGAGGTCAACAACAAGGATGCGGCATTCATAATGCCCAGATTGACAAACGTAGTGGGATACATCAGTTGATTGCGCACATCGGCCCCAATGTTCAGCTGGAAATCATCGGAGTGAATCAAGTCGTAGGCATATCCAAGTTGAAGATTAACCGTGCGTGTATTACCTCTGACAAAAAAGGAATCTGTTGTTACATTTCCTTCAATATCCTCAGTGGTATTGTACAACATCCGGTCTGCATACTGCCGGGGGAACAATGATCCCGTCGTAAAATCAATAGACGTATTCCAATTGGACTGGTGATGTTTGCCTTCATAAAAAAGTTTAACACTTATTTCGTTGGCTGAATAGATTAAAGGTGAAAACTGTTGGTCCAGGAGGTGAGTCTGCTGCCCTCCGATCAGCAAGCCGAGGCGATCGTAGTTTGTATTGGTCTCCTGGGCACTCGTCAACTGGACCCCAAAACACAGGAGTAGAAAAAGGATTGATCTCATGATTTCTTTGATTTTGATACCACAAAGTTTGGGGTCGGGGCATTGGTATCAAAGGAGGTAGCGGTGAAACGGTGAAAATCGGGGGTGAAATGCAGGCGGAAAGGGTTGAAACTTGACAAAAACTTATTTAGGCAGCTATACGACCTCCCTTTGTATCTGTGTTTTTGTAGTTTTAATTCGCTGTATAAAA
>DASXWI010000372.1:0-4974 GCA_036503755.1 Saprospiraceae bacterium
TTCATCAATCCCCACTACTATCCACGATTTAATCCCATTCTCTATCTGTAACCTGCGATCCTCTACTCGTGTAAATGAATTCACAACTGAAAGATTGGATCTGAACTCAAACTTTGGACCTAATCTCAATCGTCCTTCTAATTCTAGTCCATACACGTAAGATTCATCAGCATTGGACCATGTAAATCCAAAATTGGAATTAGTGAGTTCAATATGGTTCTCAAATGTCTTGTAAAAAACACTCGCAGAGAGGAAATTTCCGGATTTGAAATAATTCTCATAGCGAATGTCGTAATTGTTAATGTTCACAAACTCGAGGTTTGCGTTACCAAAAACATCTGCATTGAGCTCAAAATCTCTAACCACAGACTCGCTGTATTCTCGTAGACTTGGCCTCGCAAGGGATTGGCTGTAATTAAGGCGTAGATTGGAAGGCGCAATTTCATCCTCCCGCAATTGATAGATGAGATTTCCACTTGGAAGAAAATTCCATTGTTCCGTTTTGCCCGGTGTCAAGACAAATGCAGCTCCTTCCGTAATGCGCCTGAGATCATCAGCAGCATAACCGAGTTCATAGAATTCCTTTACATCCGTATAAATCTTAGAATACTCAGCACGCAAACCACCACTTATCCTTAATTTTTTAGTGATCGATTCATCAATCATGACGAATCCTGATGCCACTTTGGCATTGCCTATCGTATGATTGCCTGGGTCCGTGGTTTTCCGGTAATACAAATCAATACGGTCGAGACCACTAACCGAATCATATCGGATATCAAATTTTTCGTCTGCAAACAGTGCATCCAGGTCACCATCCTTGAAATCTGTTGTTACCCCATTGGCTGGTCTGAGCAAATAATCGTGCTGGAGTGCCTCCCGTTTCTTTTCCACGTAACCTGCTCCAAATTTAAACTTGCTGACATATCCGGGTCTATCACGTAAAGGAAATTCGAAAGAAGCCCTTGTATCGAGTACATTTTCATCAAGATACCTGAAGTTTCGCCGAACATCTGAGATTGTTTTATCCAAGCGGTAGTTAATGGAGTCATCGGAAAAATATTGCAGCCTCTTAAAATCAGGAGCACTACTGTTTCCATCTGTGTACGAAGCCGAGAGCAATAGTCTTGATGACGAAGAAGGAAAGAAATGCTCGGACTTGTATTGGTAAACAAACTGAGAACGTTCTTCATAAAATTGTCCCTGGATGAAGGCAAATTTGTACAGCGTAGTACCTACCTGATCAACTCCTTCGCGGATTTGGTTAGACCCGATGAGGTTTGGCATAAAGGTTATAGTAAAACTGTTATTGGCGTCCCATTTCAAATTAGCATTTGCCAGCGCAGTCCAACCATTTGAATAACGGGCAAACTGCTGGTCATACTTTTGATCAACATAAGGCACACCCATTGAATCCAATCCACCATTGACAGTTCGTGATAGTGTTGCATTTGGATCATACTGCACACCATTTGCATATCGAAATCCTCCGAGGTAGCTTATGGTCTTCCCAAAAACTTTTGATTGATTACCTATGGAGAAGACCTGCGAAAACAAATGAGGCGCGGTTTCTTCGAACGTGTTCCAGTTATTGGCAAAATCATTTAAGGATTCTTCTGCTTTTTGGTTAATGGCACGGAAAGCGTCATTTTGGTACGCACCTGCGTAAAATTGCTCTTTTGCCCTGTTGATCGCTTGTGGATCTCTTACATAGGCCTTTCCAAGCAATCCAAGTTCGACGAGGCCAAGATTAAAATAGGTTTCCCCGATTTGGCTACCTACATCCCAATTACTAGACACCCCAATGGATCTGTAAAAACCATCAAGACCTAACGCACACATTTGTTCATATGGTGTCGGCTGAGGATTGACATCTACAACCTTTTCATGATCGACATCTCTGAATCCATTGTCATATCCTAACCAATCCATTGGGCTGGTGTTGTTGTTGATGATTTTCTTAAAACTGGTTTGTGTATTGAATCCAAATTTCGTTTCAACAAAGATGGAAAGCTTGTCAGGATTGTCTTTGGTTTCAATGGAAATGTATGCGGCGGACCAGTCACCAGGCAAATCAGGACTGGCCGTTTTCGTAATGATGATGTTGTCAACAAAACTTGCTGGAAACAAATCCAGTTTGATATTATTGGTGAAAGGATCGAGCGTAGGGATTAAAGCTCCATTGACACATGTCTGCACATATCGGTCGCCCAATCCGCGGACAGTAATAAATGGCCCATTGGAAGCAACGCCCGTCACCCTGGCGATAGCCGCGGATACATTGTTGTCCCCAATTTTACTCATCATGTCCCCCGACATATAATCCAGGGTATTGGCAGATTTCTTTTTGATGCTCTCCATGTAATACTGGTTACGCTTTTCTTGCTTCGCAACCACCTGCACTTCACCTAGAGAAACTGAAGCTGGTGTCATCACAAAATCACGAATCAACACCTGGCCTCCTTCCGCTATTATGGTTTCTTCGATCGGCTCATAACTAATATAATTGATGACCAAAATGAAGGAGGTACCGGCGGCGACCTGGATGGAATAGATGCCATCGAGATCAGTTGACACACCGACTGCAGGGTTTTCTTTCAAAAACACGGAGACCCCAATCATGGCCTCCCCGTTTTCATCAGAAATCTTACCCCTGATCGTTCCCTGGCCAAATACCTGGATAGAAGATCCTATCACCAGGACAAAGGCCAGCCAGTACCTCCATTGTTGCATAAGGTCATTTGATTTCAGAACATAACTTGACTAGTCCGCAGCGCGCGGCAACAACTACCGGGTCACTACAACTTTATCCGTGTAGATATAGACATGACCCAATTCAAGGAAGAGCACATAAACACCTGGTGTCAGGTGATGAATATCTACTGGTGTGTTATAACCAGTTAAGTTTCCACCTGCAAGGACAGAGCCATCCATGCTACGTAATGTATATCGATCATTTTCACCGCTCAGGACAACATCTCTATCCAGGGTGATTGTCAGATCGCCTGAAGTTGGATTTGGAAAAAGAGTAACCTTATCATCGCTAAGGGCCACTTCCTTTATAGCAGATTCATAATTGAGAGAATCGATATGGATGAGACCTTCAAATAAAATTTCATCGTTAACCGGATTCCTGGCAACATAATTTTCTACAACGAATGTAGTCTGGTTGCGAATTTGGAGGTTGAGTTCTAATTGCAGTATGCCATCCGTGGTGAATTGACCGATGAGGACAATATTTTCATCAGGGTCAGGTCCTACAGATCCGTTAAGTGATGACCAGGCACCATCCGATGTTTTGATGATAGAAGGAATAGGACCGTCATTAGCATCGTCAAGTACAGATAAGTCTGTGTCAAAAAAGCCAACAACCGTAACAGGTTCATTCAAACCAGGAATGATTCCATCTTGCTGTGTGAGGGGTATGCCTGCCTGTGGAGCCGTATTCTGTAATACGCCATCAGCATTCACCATATTATCAACACCATTATCTCTTGATTTGAGAATACCGGTATGATCGCGCAAACCTGCGCCAACAGATAACCATGAATCCAACATGACCGTATTATTCTCTGCCTGACTTCTTGAGTAAGTTGGGTGACGGCCACCTCTATCTTCATTATTGAAGAACCTTGTTGAAGTTCCGATAATCAAATCATGACCAGGTGTACCATATGCTGCCTGGAATATATAATCCGGAAGCATATCTACAAACACTCTGTACGTCACAGAATTTACGGGCAATTCACCACCGTCTCCATCAACGGCCTTATCCGATTCATCAGACACATAATATTTCTCTACTATGATCCTCTCCAATCCCTGCTGGGCGGACAACTGAACAATGAGTAATGTAAAAAGACAAATGCTGTATAGAACTCTCATAGGTTGGGTATTAAGATAGTTGACTGGAATAAGGTTAATGTTTTATTGTATGATGATTTGTTGGGTCTTCACTTTCTGATCACTGGTAATCACCCTGGCAGTATAGCAGCCATTTGGAAGGTGATCAACATGAATGAGATTGGTCTCACCTCCAAAAAATTCGTAGGCTTTCAATACAGCTTTTCCACTGAGATCAAAAAGGTCAAGGGTGCCGTTTTCATCTGATTGAATAATCATCTCATCCATGACCGGGTTCGGCGTAATGAATATTTCATTGATGATGATTTCTTTATTGCTTACGGGAAGTACTTCACCGCTAAAGTGAAACACCACTTTGCATCGGTCGCCGTTCAGGTATCCCATGAAGGATTGAATATCTGAAGGAAATACCGCCCCGCTGAGGACCCGAAAGCGTATTGAAACTACTTTTTCCGGATCCATTGGGTAGGAGGAAAAACTATTGGAGGTAAACCTGAGCTTGAGATCATCAGTATTAAAATGCGCAGCATATTGAAGGGCGCTGGTATGATCGATCACTGATTCATACTCCAGGTTCTCTATATTCAACAACATGGAGAAGTCCAGGGCATTGATTACCTCATCGGACTGAATGATCACAGGGACTTCAATATATTGGCCAATCACAATGGCATGGTCCATATCGATGATGATGATATCCGTACTATCGATATCAAGTGCAACATTTACATCTTGTTGCTTGCATGCATGAAGTGAAGAAATGGTCGATTCTTCAGCACTGGCCCACAGGGACGTCATACACAGACAGATGGTGATTAGTAGTTTCATTCCTCAGTGGTTTTATAAATTTCTATAATGTGTTGCTAAGCGGGATCAAAGGTATTCCACCCATAAAGGAATACACCGAAAAGCATGTTAATAAATCAGAAACTTATCGTAAGTGAAATGCACCCTAATAGGTGTCTTGTGAGGATGTGATAGTTTTAATTCACTGTACCTTGGCACTTGATTGTAACGAAATAGTCAACACGACATGATGATTAAATAACTCACCCCGACATTTACTCTTCTTACAACTCACCCCCAATCCAGAGTGGGTATGAGTGTCTG
>DASXWI010000373.1:0-7030 GCA_036503755.1 Saprospiraceae bacterium
CGGCGCCATGGTTGACGAACTCGCCTTCGACCTTCGCCAGGATGCCAGGCTTACCAGCTGCATCACGGTCAAGATCCGCTATGCTGACTTCAACACGTTTACCAAACAACGCCGCATTTCCTATACCGCCCAGACACGCACCCTCATCGCCCATGCACTTGAACTCTTCGCAGATGTTTATGAGCGAAGACAACTCATACGTCTCATCGGCGTCAAGTTTAGCGGCCTCGTCAATGGCAATATCCAACTCGACCTTTTTGATCATACCGAAGAAGAAATTTCGCTGTTGCAGCAACTTGATCATATCCGCAGGCGATGGGGAAAGGGCGCAATCAACTGGGCCAATTTTACTATGAAAGCACGGAAGGAGGCACGGGATGCGTAAGTCAATGCAAAATGATGACGTAAATGGAAGAGAAAACAAATCGTAAATAATACAGTAGACGATACAAGAAACAAGGCTGCTAAAAAGATATACAATACATTTATTGACCCACCAGGTCTTAAAGAATAGAAATCAAATTTATTAACCAATTAATTAAAACAACATGTCAACTGTAAATGCTTATTTGACTTTCGAAGGCAACTGTGAGAAAGCCTTCAACTTTTACAAATCCGTATTTGGCGGTGAATTCAGCTATGTAGGAAGATTTAAAGAGATGCCCGCTGATCAGCCTCTTGCACCAGAAGATCAGGAAAAAATCATGCACATGTCTTTACCCATTGGCAATACTGTCCTGATGGGTAGCGATGCAGCAGGAGAATGGGGTGGCAATACCATCATGGGGACTAATATTTCCCTGTCCATCAATACCGATAGCAAAGAAGAAGCCGACCGCTTATATGATGGGCTTTCTAAAGGCGGCAGAGCCACTATGCCGATGGACAAAACATTCTGGGGCTCCTACTTCGGTATGTTCACCGATCAATTCGGAATCAACTGGATGGTAAGTTTCGACGAAACACCACAACCTTAATACCAATAAAAAAGGGGACTTTTCAAGCCCCCTTTTTTATTTTACTCACCATTCACTGCTCATGGTTCGACTTGCTAGACGCATCCATGGGCTACAGCTCACCAACCGCTGCTCACTTAACTAAGTACACAACTTTAGTCAGCCACTTATTTGAATCTGGTTCGGTACCCGGATCAGTAATATATTCTTCAAGTACCGGAGTGAGTTGCTCGAGCTTATTGTTTTTGATGTAGACATCCATTGCTTCATGCGCAGCGCCAATGCCGTGGTAACCACCCATATAATTTATCGTTAGTGATTTCCCGGGAGCCAGATTGACAACTTCCATTCCTTTCGGCGCTTTGACCTCACCGGTAAAGGCAACACCTGCTACTAATTCTGTAGTGCCGGTGGCCATATCCCATTTATAATAAAGGCCCAAAGGCATACCAGCAGGTTTACCACCTGCTTTTTCCAAGGCAGGGAATACCGCACCAAAGCTTTTCGCATAAAAGGATTGCAATTCTGTAAAATTCATGGTGCCTCTGACACCAAGATATTTTCCACCTGGATAATCACCAGGCACAATAGCAATAGTTGGAGCTGCTGCTGTCTTAGGCGCGGATGCAACGAGATCTGAAAGCTTGCTGAGTCCTCTTTCGAAATCAGGGGCCATCGCTTTATCTAAATTCATGAAGGAAGTGAAAATCCTCCCCATAAAATCATTTTCACCTTTGATACCCCATGTGACGAAAGTACCCCCGGTGGTATCAGCCAATCTCATGTAAGCGGTAGCTTCACTTTCCCATGGTTCTAAAAACTTGAGTGTGGATTCTGTGTAGGTTGTTGGCTCAAGCACAGTAATAGTTTGTGATCCTTTACCCACATCACTATTGCCAGACCAAGAGGACATGGAGCCAACAGTCCCATCCGTACCCGTATACTCAACTACCATAGCCGTATCCTTTTCAGCCCATGGAGACCAAAGCGCCATGTTTTTAAGGTTGGTGACATAAGGCCAGACTTGTTCAGGTGTACCAGGTATTATTGCGGTGCGGTGCACCTCAAAAGTCTTTGGTCCTACCAAGCCGAGAATAATCGCGACCACGACCAGCGCGATCACGATATAAAGAAGGATTTTTAAAATTTTCATAATGCTGTGATTTTTAGGAGCATGAAGATATGAAATCGGACAATATTTAACCTCCTACGCATCATGGGAATTTCACTATTATTGATTCCCCTTTTCATGGCACTCACAAAGAAAAACGATCATCTTAGAATGAGAATAATACTCGGTATCACCTTACTTACCCTCGCGCTGGCTTGTGGTAAAAAGAATAAAAATGCAGAAGGTCCGGAAAGGCCTTACCAACCCTTTGCCTTCCGTTCGGTACTCGATGAAAAGCCGAGGATCATTACCCTTGCTCTTCATGATGATGTATGGGCGGCCTATCATACAGATAGTTGTTCATTATACAAAGTGTGGAAAGGCTATGTCCACCTGCAAGGTGCGGTTTATGACAATGCACATGGTCCACAACCCATTTCGATAGGTGATGGCTGGATCGTCAATCCTTACAAACACCCATGGAGTGTAAAAAACAATGGTGAGGAAGTTCTTAAAGAAGTAAACTATGCAGGTCATGCCGTGAAAGAGGGAAGAGCCATTCTTATGTATAACCTCATCTGCACTACTGGTAAATTGATTCGTGTAGAAGAGCAACCAGAGTTTCTTGAGAAAGATGGACAAGTTGGTTTCGAGCGCATTTATAGACTTGCGAATGTTCCTGATGAATATGAAGTCAGTATTGCCCAACAAGTAACCTCGATTGCACTTGCCCAAAACCTTTCCACAAACGGAAAATGGAAAGTCGAAGCAGAAGATAAAAAAGAAACTGATGGAAAACAATTGCTTACACTCGATGGTCGTCTTGTCTTAGCATCAAAAGGAGAAACTTATTTCCGCACCTGGTTTGTAAGCCAACCAACGATTGACAATCCGAATAAAGTAGGTGAAGGTGATGAAGTGAGTTTGCCGCTTGGCCAAAGACTGATCGCTAAAAATGATTGCAAAACTTGTCACAACGAAAAAGTCCAAACGATTGGTCCTGCCTATAAACAAATTGCAGAACGTTATCCCTGGAATGATGAAACTGTGACTTCGTTAGCCAATAAAGTCATTACCGGTGGATCGGGTATCTGGGGCGCACAGGCGATGAGTGCTCATCCTGAATTGCCGGTCGCTGACGCCTATGAAATGGTGAGGTATATTCTTCGCCTGGACACAACTGATGCAGGTCAGAAAGGGATGAGTCAAGGTGAAGGTGTTGCACTTACAACAAGCATGAAGGAGTTGAAAAATGCTTTGCCAGGATTAATTGTAGAAGCCTGGACAAATCAGCCGGATTACGAAAAAATACCAAGCTTCGCAGCCACAAAGAAAGCAGATCAGGCAGGGATTGTTATAGATTTTCAAGGTCTTGATGCAACTGATTTTGGTGGCCTGGATGAAGATTTTGTTATCAAAGCAAAAGGATATTTATTTTCTGAAAAAGAAACGAAAACTGAACTGCGGGTAATCAGTGATGACGGATCGCGGGTCACAATTGATGGAAAGTTGTTGCTTGATAACGATGGATTGCATGGTGCTGAAGTTAAAGAAGCAATGGTCAACTTGTCACAGGGATATCATCCGATTATCATTGAATATATGCAAGGGAAAGGTGGCCGATATCTTTCTCTTGAATGGAAGCCCCAAGGATCACCAGAATGGACAGGACTTCCGTCAGGTATGCTATTGCATTCACCGGATGATCACACAATCCTTGAAGGAAAAACTTTATCCATGGCCTTAGGAAAGGTTATTCCAGGAGATAAATCACCTTTGGTGGACGTTCATCCGTCTTATGACCTTTCACAAGCAAGGCCTGATGATTTCTTACCTAAAGTAGGTGGAATGGATTTCATGTCTGACGGTGCTCTTGCGGTAAGCGTATGGGATCCTTCGGGTGCAGTATACTTGCTTTCAAACGTTTCTTCAGGTGATCCATCAAAAATTAAAGTACAACAAATTGCTTCTGGTCTCGCTGAACCATTAGGATTGAAAGTGATCAACGACACCATCTATATCATGCAAAAACAGGAACTCACACGCCTGATAGATATCGATGGTGATCGGATCATCGATGAATATCAATGCGTCAATAATTCCTGGCCGACATCAGGCAATTTCCATGAGTTTGGGTTTGGCTTAGCTGAGAAAAATGGTGACCTCTTTGCCACATTAGCTATCGCCATTCAACCAGGTGGTGCTTCAGCCCTCAATCAAATGCCAAGTCGTGGGCGGTGTGCGCGTTTTGATTTACCCACAGGAGATCTCCATTATGTAAGCAGTGGATTCCGTACACCAAATGGTATAGGCATCGGAGTTGACAACGAAATTTTTGTAGCGGATAACCAGGGAGATTGGCTGCCAAGTAGTAAAATTTTACATGTAACTGAAGGAGCGTTTTTTGGATCAAGGGCAGTTGATTTTGAAGGCACGGCTACCATCAAAGAAAAACCGCCTGTAGTGTGGTTGCCTCAGGATGAGATTGGAAATTCACCATCAACTCCGCTGGCTTTAAACGATGGACCTTATAAAGGACAAATGATCCATGGCGAGGTTACACATGGTGGAATAAAACGAGTATTTGTTGAAAAAATAAATGGCGAATACCAGGGTGTTGTATTCAGATTTATCCAGGGGCTTGAAGCAGGTGTCAACAGGATGGTCTGGGGTCCAGATAGTGCACTGTATGTTGGAGGAATTGGTAATCCAGGAAACTGGCAACAAACCGGAAAATTTTGGTACGGACTTCAACGATTAAAGTATAATGGTAAGCCCGTTTTTGAAATGCTTGCAGTGCGTGCAAAGAGTGATGGTGTGGAGATTGAATTTACAGATCCTCTGCGTGAAGGTGATGGATGGGAAATAACAGATTGGGAAATCCGTCAATGGAAGTATGTCCCGACTAAAGAATATGGAGGCCCGAAAGTTGACAATATTCCGCTCAAAGTTTTAGCCACCTCTGTATCTGAAGATCGTAAAAAGGTTTCTCTCAAACTAGAAGGCATGAAAGCTGGTCATGTCGTTTACATTCACATGAATGATGCTTACATAAGTGATACGGGCATACCACTCAGATCGACAGAAGCATGGTATACCATGAATCAAATTCCATCCAATGATCCATTGGACTTATCTCACCAAATCCAGGTAAAACAAAATACACTTTCCGAATCCGAAATCAAGTCTGGTTGGAAATTATTATTTGATGGGGTCACTACAGCCGGCTGGCACAATTACAACAAGACCACGATAGGCAAGAGCTGGATCGTAGAAGATGGTGCCTTAGCCCTCGATGCCAAAAAAAATCCGGATGGCCATTGGCAAGCTGCTGATGGTGGTGACATCCTTTGCGCAGATGCATATGAAAACTTCGAACTGAATATTGAATGGAAAATTTCACCCTGCGGCAATAGTGGTATTATCTATAATATTGTTGAATCCGCAGAAAATGAATATCCATGGCAAACAGGTCCGGAGATGCAAGTGCTGGATAATACCTGCCATCCGGATACCAGGTTTGTCACACATCGTGCAGGAGATTTGTACGATATGATTGAATGCAAATATGTCACCGTTAAACCTGCCGGTGAATGGAACAAAGTACGCCTGATCAAAAACAAAGGCAAGGTGGAGCATTGGCTCAACGGGGTAAAGGTTGTAGAGTTTGAGATGTATACGGATGAATGGTTTAAGATGATCAAAAAATCGAAATTCAAAGACATGCCATCTTTTGGTCGTTCCATTAAAGGAAAGATTGCTTTGCAGGACCATGGTGATAAGGTGTGGTATAGGAATATCAAGGTTAAGGAATTGGAATAGTTATTTGATTCGAAGGTTATTGTGCCATCATGGTTGTCCTTTCACACCCACACGCACACCCACACCCACTCCGAATTGGTTAATACTTCCTTAAAATGCGTCACATACCCTCCACGGGAGTATTTTTGTTCATTCCTATATGAGTAAAAGAGCAATCTGGCTGATCATCATCCTGATGACTATCGGACTTCTTGGATCGAGCCTGATCCAGGTCTATTGGTTCAACTGGTCCATGAAGCAACAGGAATCACGTTTTGACACTAATGTCATCGAAGCCTTAAACCAGGTTGAAGAACGGTTGACAGCTATCGAAGTCAAAGTACCGCTTGAAATGCTCAATACCCTGAATCGTGCCCCTTCTGTCATGATCCAACAAGAGATTGCAGAATTTGTGGAAGAATCAGGCATGATGAGCAACGAGATGAAATTAAATCTCGAAGCACTCAATGATAGTTTGTATTCCTCTGAAAAATTGATTTCGCTACTGGATTCGATGGACACCTGGCGCCGCCAGAGTACCTATTGGGAAATCCTGGATGAACAACGACGTTACAATCCACCAGATATCGCGGAACGCATCGACCCTAAAAAATTAACCCAATTTATCCAGGAGGAACTGGAAAATCGCGGCATTAATCTTCCTTATCAATATGGGGTCATACAGTCTGTGGATACAAACTTTATCATCATCAATGGTAATTATGTTGTGGGGAATATGGACGAATCGGAAGCCAGCCATATGGATACGCCCGAGTCGAGAAGTCTTTTTAATTCAAAATACCAGGTAGCACTTTACAGGACCGATCTGAAAAATTCACCAGGATGGCTAAAGCTTCACTTTCCAAATAAAACCAGTTGGTTGTGGTATTCCCTTATGCCTTATATCCTGGCCGCCATTTTATTTACGTCCTTGATGCTTTTTTGTTTCAGTTATACCATACACGTAATCCTTCGCCAGAAAAAGGTATCGGAGATGAAGACGGATTTCATCAACAACATGACGCATGAGTTTAAGACACCGATCGCCACCATATCTCTTGCTGCGGATTCTATTGAAAGCCCGAAGGTGATCAGTGATGAAGTGAAAATCAATCGATTTGTGGGGATCATCCGGCAAGAAAATAAGAGGATGTTGCAACAA
>DASXWI010000374.1:0-2515 GCA_036503755.1 Saprospiraceae bacterium
TGGGATCCCAACGTTTTCCATTTTGCTCGGGTTGAAGCATTTGGCATACCAGGTTTAGATGAAAATGGATTTGGTGATCCAAGCAGCCCTGGAGTTGAAGAAGGCGAGTTGATCTTTAGCTGGATTGATTTAAGTCTTGAAGGAGTAACGTTACCAGATTACACGACGATTTTCAGATTATGTCTGACAGCAGTAGGAAATGCAGGAACATCATCTCCGATTTCATTCACAGAAACCCCACTTGAAATTGAAATCGCAAATGTCGATAGTACGATTACAAGTTATACATTGATACACGGATTGGGAGAAATCAAGGTGAACTGCGACTGTGATCAGTTATCATATACCTTAACACCAGTGAGTCCTAATTGCCCTCGTGAATGCAATGGTGCTATCAATCTTGCAGTCAATGAAAACTGTCCTGAGACCGCTACCTACATATGGAATACTGTTCCACCACAAACCACCGAAGATATTTCCGGGTTATGTGCTGGTACGTACACTGTTACCATTACGCTTGGTACACAGATTGTCATTGCCACAGGAACAGTTGTAGATCCGGAAGCAATTGCCGTAAATGGAATAGTAACTAATCCCGTTCCTCCAAACCCAAATTCGGGATCAGTAGATATTACTGTAACTGGAGGAATGACCCCATACACTTATGTATGGAGCAATGGTCCAACAAGTCAGGATTTAAGTAATGTTCCAAATGGAACATATATCGTAACGGTGACAGATAGTAAAGGATGTACATTCATTCCTGATCCTTATGTAGTAGGAGCAGATCTTGTTGGCGCTGTCACAAATGTGTCTTGCTTCGGGGGAAATAATGGTGCTGTCAACTTATCTGTTTCATTTGGTACAGCACCACATACGTTTGTTTGGAATACTAATCCTGTTCAAACGACAGAAGATATCAATAATTTGGTAGCCGGTACATATTGTGTTACGGTTACGGATGCTGTTGGCCTTATTCAGGATACATGTTTTATCGTAACACAACCAGCTGACTTAAATGTTACAGCAACGATTACGAATGATATCAATGAAAATTGCCAGGGAGCGATTGATCTTAACGTCACTGGAGGCAGTATGCCTTTTACGTATGCCTGGTCGAATGGATCTACATCTCAGGACCTAACTCAATTGTGCCCGGGACAATATTGTGTGACGATTACCTATGGACAAGGATGTTCTTTTGATACTTGCTTTAATGTTTTCTCAGGTGATATTTCTGTTATCCTTGCTGCAGTCCAATACGGAGATTACCAGGTCAGCTGTAATGGTGAATGTGATGGCGAGATAACCTCTGTAGTAAATGGTGGAGGAAACATTACTTACCGATGGTCAAATGGTGCAACGACTCCTGATATTTCAGGATTATGTGCAGGTACATATACGTTAACTGTTACTGATGAAGATTCTGGCAGAACTTCCACATCATCGATTACACTTGAAGAAGCAGATCCATTTACACTGGAATACATCAAGACAAATCCTTCTGATTATATTACTACGGATGGAGCTATTGCGGTCATTGTCAATGGGGGTACACCAGGCTACACATATCAATGGACCGGACCTGTAACCGGAAATACAGCAGCGCTGAATAATGTGCCGGCTGGCACATACACGATTCTCGTCACAGATGCAAATGGTTGTGAGATCAGAGATTCAGAGCAACTGCTTCCTGAAGTTGATGTGGATTGTTATTCCGCGATGTCGGTATTTACACCAAATAGCGATGGTAAAAACGATGTCTTTATTATTACTTGTGTTTTAGATTTTGAAAATCATCTATACATCTTCAATCGTTTTGGAGGGTTGGTGTATGATACTGAAGACTATCAAAATAATTGGATTGGTATAGACCAGGACAACCAACCGCTTCCAGATGGAGGATATCCCTGGGTATTAGAGATCACCCGTCAGGATGGATCTACAGAATTGATCAAAGGCACAGTAAGTCTTTTAAGGACTGCAGATTAATCTAATCCTAATTAAGTGAAGTGACACATGAATGCTATAAATCGAATTGTCATCATGAATAATAAGATCCAACAATATATTTTCAGAGCCATACTGGCGGTTGTCCTTATCACAGGTATCGCAAATTCAGGTGTTGCTCAGGAAGCCGGTTATTTCAACCATCAGTATCTGCAACCGATCCTGATTAATCCTGCTGCAACAGGATTCCAGGGTGATCATCAAATCCTGGCCGGATATAAACACATGTGGTCCGATTTCCCGGATGCTCCAAGGACCTTTACAGCCTTGTATCATGGATCCTTTGCTGAAAGTATCGGTCTTGGATTTCAATTGGTTTCTGATAGGGTAGGTGTTGGCCAACTTACACACGGACAGATCAATTATGCTTATCGGTTTAACCTGAATGATGTTGTTTTGAGTTTAGGATTATCCACTGGACTTGAAACCTATAAAATCACAGACACACAGGATGACCCGCTTGTTGATCCATCTGATATCTTATTGAATGAAGCCATTGATGGAT
>DASXWI010000375.1:0-16572 GCA_036503755.1 Saprospiraceae bacterium
CGAACATTGCTTCCAGGTCCGGGACGGTTTGTTGCTTGCCATACTCAACAAAACTTGGGAACATTTTCTTTTGCATATATGTATACTGGGAATCCAGGACTATAGGGCGCACAAAGTCAAGGATCTGTTCACCGCAACCAGTTTTTAACATCGCATCAAAGATCATTTCACCGTACTCCGATTCTTCATAAAGCTTCTCCAATTGGTTGAATTTCTTCTTGCATGACTTGGACTTTTCAATTCTGTTAATCGCTTCTTCAATTCTTACATGCTCCATAATCATGCTCTCCATAGTTCGTTGCTCTCCTTGCCACACAAACTTTACCGTATCATCAGGCCCATTACTTGAATAGAATACGCTTCCATCTTTAAACCATAACGTAGATAGCCCAAATCCCAGAGCCTTTGCCATAGAAGAAGAATCATCCCAATAAAAAACCGGAATGATTCCATGTTGCTCACTTGCCTTAAAGAAAATAATTACCTCCCAGCCCACTTTCATTTTTGGGGAATAGTCTCCGTATTTGTTGATGTCCTGGAGTTCCTGGATCAGAATTTGGTTCGATGGAAATGCGCCTTTTAGTACTCCTTCAATTTTAATATTCCCATCCGTATCTAAAATTTTTCCTTTTATGATAAGCGTTGATGAGTCGAGACAATACCCAATATTTATCTCAGGCCAGGATTCCGACCTCGCTGAAGCTAATGAAATAAGAAAAATAAGTACAGTATATAGAAATGATCTTAACATCGTTGCGAAGATTCTAATCATTAAAGCTTCACCATCGCCTGCGCTACAACACCCTTATTAGTTTCAATCAAAAGCGTGTAATGCCCGCTTGCATAATGGGAAACGCAGAAACGATTACCCACAATCTTTTCAATGGAAATAAGTTGGGCGGCTGTATTAAACACCTTTACTTCCTTGACTTCTACATCTGGATCAAAATTGATAAAGTCACTTGAAGGGTTAGGGTATACAGATATATTGAAAGTTGAATCTACAGCCTCAAAGGTTTGAACCGAAAGATGATTTGTTTTCCATACCTGGCGACCGCTGGAAGGGGTGGAAGCCATGAAAAAGATCTCATCACCAATACTTACTATTTGTTCAGGATTTGAATTGTCTGGGCCTGAAATTATGTCAGCCACCATTTTAGTTCCAAAATGAGTACCATCGGAGGCCCAAAGTTCCATGCCATTACTTTCAGTATAAGCCTGAAAATATACCTGGTCTTGAATGACAACTTTATGACCTGGATAAGATCCCTCCTTACCTGGTTGAATTTCTTCTATCAACCTTGTACCGATTTCGGTTCCATCGGTTTTCCATAATTCCATGCCATGAACATCGTCATAAGATGTAAAGAGCAAATTGTTGCCAAGCATACAGAAATCTGCTTGCTTTACAGATCCAATGGAGGAAGGATTGTGTTTTGTAAAAATGACGGTTCCATTTTCTGTTCCATCCGATTGCCAGATTTCCCTTCCTTGCTCCCGTGTGTATGCGGTAAAGAATAATTTATTTTTGAAAGAAAATAATTCATCCGGTGAAGATGCATAGTCGGTGCCTATGTCTTTCACTAAAACCGTCCCGACAGTTGTGCCATCAGTCGTCCAAAGTTCAAAGTCAGGACGAGTCCCCGTGGAATCATAAGCTATAAAATACACACGTCCATTGACATCTGTGAGCATCCTGCTTTCGGATAGATCTCGTATTTTGAAAGTACCATTAGTTGTGCCATCACTTCGCCAAAGGTCCTCTCCCCATGCAGAAGTTATAAAATAGATATAGTCACCGGATACAATGACTTCAATTGGTTCATAAGGAAAGTTATTTGACGTAACGCCAGTATGCGTAATAAACTCCACCAGGGTGTCCTGAAGTTTGCACAAGTAAATTTTATTATCTCGCTCTGCGAAAAAATAGAGTTCATCCCTAAATACTGTTAAAAATCTCGGGTTACCACTGGTGGTGCCTTCAAGTAGATCAACGACGAGATTTGTGCCATCGGGGGTACCATTTGTTTTCCACAATTCTTTACCATGCAGACTGTCATTAGCAGTAAAATAAAGTTCATCTTGAAAGGCCATGAAATTATTGGGGAAAGAAGGGTAGTAGCCAGGTCTTATATCTTTCAGCAGGCTTGTTGAGATGCCATCATATACATATAGTTCCTGTCCGGTCAACGCTTCTGCTGCTGTAAAGATAAGTTTGTCACTTACTGAAGCGAGTATATTGTTGGTCATTCCAAATGGAGAAGGATCAATATCATGCAGAAGGAAGGTCCCTGATTCGGTCCCATCTGATATCCATAATTCTGATCCTGACATACCGTCATTCTTCGAAAAGTAAATATCACCTTCATATATGAAATGATAGAAGCTGTTGCTTAGCTCTTCTATTTGAATAGTAGCTGTATCAGTCAGATTCGTGATCCATGCAGCAGAGGTATCATAATCAAATGGGACTGACAAGAAGTATTTGCCTGTTCCTGTATCGTACAATCTACATAGATCAGAAGAAGTAGTAAATATAAAGGGCTGTTCAGGGTCAGCCACTACTTCTTTGATTTCCTCAACATCGTATGATTCTACATTTAGTTTGAACAAAGATGAACCACCAGTTTGGTTTTTGCTGACAAACACAAGATGACCTGGTACAGCGAGAAGATTAGAACTCAAGAAATAGTTATTGCTTGATGTTCCATACATATGAATCGTGCCTGCCTCCGTACCATCTGATTCCCAAATGTCCAACTTGCGTGATTCAGCGGCATAAAAAGTATAGTACAACTTATCATTTGCCTCTATTACTCCAGCATAATCCACAAGAGTTGGGGTAATATCAAAAAGAGTAGTGATGGTCGTAGTATTTTCCAGGGTGCCATCCGTCTTATGCAAGGCATGGCGACTATTAAAGTAGAGTTCATTGTGATATTCGATATACTGAGTCAATCCTATAGTGCCGCCAGGATCACCACCATTGCCATCGATCACATCGGTGATAGGGTAGGTGCCCATTGCAGTGCCGTCGCTGCGCCAGACTCTAGATCCTTGAGCGGACGGTGGACGGAAAGTAAAAATAAAGGTGTTATTGACCTTGCCCTCATAGGTAGTGTTGATGTACGGTATATCGCCAAGGACTAAACTGGTGCCAGCTTCGGTGCCATCGCTTTTCCAAACATGCAGGAGGGACTTTTCTTTTACCAGGAAGTAAATTTGGTCACCTACCACCGTTAGATCGGATATTGCGTGGTCTAAAAAGCGTGTTACTTTCTCTGTACCTTCACGAGTGCCATCTGTTTTCCAGATTTCACCATTTGAAGTCCCGTCATTGGCAACAAAATAAAGGGTGTTGTTGAGTACTACGGAAATTTGATCGAAAAGCTTAGCGATACTTCCATTTCTTCCCGGAAAAATATCTTTCAACATGTATGTTCCTTGCTGCGTGCCATTGCTCACCCATATTTCACGCCCATCGGTGTCCGTTTGGGCAGTAAAGTACATCAGTCCTTTATAATTTATAAAACCACTAGGAGTTGAACTCCTGTTAGATGTAAAATTTGAAAAATCTGTTAGCTGGGTTTGTGCGTGGGTCTGGTAGATGACCAAGATGCTCAGGAGCAGGGCAATTCCTTTTTTCATACTAGCACAATATAGAAAGCTGTTTACAAAAACCGAATCGTAAATACCATTGCGTCTCTGGAAATAATCATCGCGGCTATTATAACCTGCACTTTTCACTCTTCACTCTTCACTCTTCATTTTTCACTCTTCACTTTTCACTCCTAAGCCAGTGTAATTCCCAGGCGTCAACTCCCTCATTTCCTCCTTCACCGCATCACGAATATCCAGGCCATTAATAAATTCATGCAGATGCTCCCTGGTGATTTGTTCTTTACCTCGTGTCAGGTCTTTGAGCAGTTCATAAGGATTAGGGACACCCTCACGACGGAGGATGGTTTGGATAGCTTCGGCAAGGACAGACCAGTTGGCTTCGAGATCGTGATTAAGTTTTTTCTCGTTGGCTGCAATCTTGCGCATGCCTTTGCGAATGGAAAGGAGTGAGAGTAAAGTATGTGCTACCGGTACACCTATATTTCGAAGTACAGTACTATCTGTAAGATCGCGTTGCAATCTACTTACGGGCAATTTATCCGCAAGGTGGCCGAAGATCGCATTAGCATAGCCTAGATTGCCTTCCGCATTTTCAAAATCAATAGGATTGACTTTGTGCGGCATGGCACTTGAACCCACTTCATCAGGATTAGCCTTCTGTGAGAGATAATGCATGGAGATATAGGTCCAAACATCGCGACAAAAATCAATCAGTATGGTATTGATCCGCATAGTAGCATGACATATGGCAGCCAGCTGATCATAATGCTCGATCTGAGTCGTATAATGATAGCGTTGTATTCCCAGGTACGTATTCGTGAAGCTATCCGCCCATTCCATCCAGTTGGTTTCCGGAAAAGCCGCCACATGTGCGTTGAAATTACCGGTGGCACCGCCAAATTTCACTTTGAGTTTTAAAGCTTGAAGGTGATCGATTTGTGTATCAAGGCGCTCAACAAAGACCATCAGTTCTTTTCCCAATATGGTTGGTGATGCAGGTTGCCCGTGCGTATGCGCCAGCATCGGCAGGTACTGTGTGTTGATGGCAAATTCCATGATGTCCTGTCTGACAGATTGCATAGCAGGGAGAAGATGTTGTGCATAAGCCTCTCTGATCATCAGCGGAAAGGCACTGTTGTTGACATCCTGTGACGTAAGGCCAAAGTGCACCCATTCTTTGTACTTGGCAAGACCTAGGCCGTCGAGTTTCTCTTTGATAAAATATTCGATTGCCTTGACATCATGATTGATCTTCGCCTCCGATTTTTTGATGCTGGCTGCATCCACATCATTAAAGTTGGTCACGATCGCCCTTAGCCCATCTTTCTGTTCCTGGTTCAATGATCCACCTGGCACAATGCCGGTTTCGATCAGGGCGATCAGGTACTCCACCTCGATATGGCATCGGTATCGCATCAGTGCCGCCTCCGAAAAGTACGGTGCCAGAACCGCGGTTTTATCGGCATAGCGGCCATCGATGGGGGAGATGTTATGGAGCATGGGTAGTGTCGTATGTAAGGGCTAAAAATACACTTTTCGGCTGATGGTAAGGGGCTTATAGAGGTTATAAGCTTATAGAGATTATAGGCTTATTGGATTAGGAGGTTAGAGGTTTAGGAGGTTAAGGGTTTTTAGTGAAGGCATTGACGCAGTCAATGCCTTCAAGCGACAGATGTTAAGCGTAAGTTCACTTACGCTTGCACGTCGGCAAAACTGTGTTTTGCGATTATGCAAATTGCAAATTTGCGCTCACGAAAGCGTAAGTGAACTTACGCTTAACACTTGCTTTGTAAAAGGATGGCTGCGCCATCCATTTCATATTCACGATAAAATGATTTTTCTTTAGGATGGAGAAGCCATCCTTCACTGCTCACTGCTCACTGCTCACTGCTCACTGCTCACTGCTCACTGCTCACCGTTCCCCAAAGACCTCAGGGTCTATCTGGCTAAACACTTCATTCCCCATCGTCTCATGCAAATAGGGTATCGTAATTGTAGTAGTCGTACCAACACCTTTTTCGCTGTGAATGGAGATTTCGCCTTTCATGAAGTTGACTCGGGCAGCAACATTTTCGGTGCCCATGCCTTTGGGAGCATCAGCGGTATCGTAGCCACGACCATCATCTTCCACCATGATCTCGATGTCCTCTTCGTTGCGGATGAGCTGGATGAGGATTTCCTTGGCTTGAGCATGCTTGAGGCAGTTGTAGAGTAACTCCTGGATGATCCGGAAAATGTTTAAGGTTACTCCGATCGCCATATTTTGAAATTCTCCATAGTGGATGAATTCAATATGCGGTGTATCATCCGATTCGATGCGATTGACAAGATCTTTGACGGCTGGGACAATACCCATCTTGAGCAAAGCGCCAGGTTGCATGTTGTTTGATATCGTTCGCACTTCATTGCAAGCAGCATCGAGTAAGTTGTATGCTTTAGCATATTCCTTCTGGCTGGTAATATCAGGATTTTTAGCCTGGATAGCATCGAAATGCAATTTGACAGTTGACAACAATCCACCCAGACTATCATGCAGATCCCTGGCTATACGTTCCCGTTCCACCTCCTGGCCTTGTAGCATCGAACTGATGCTTTCTATTTTACGGTTGCTCTCAAGCTCGTTGATCTTTTGACGGTTGATCTCTTCATTTTGCTTAGTGATAATCTGGTTTGTATTGAGTCGATGCTGATAACTGCGTATGATAATATACGTACCAATCAAGACGATCACTACACCAACGATGAGTGCATAACTTGTTACAATTTGCATGCGAGACTTCAACCTGGTCAGTTTAGTATTTTTAGCCAGGTCATGCATTTCGTTCTCACGCTCATCTCCTGCATAGTTTAAGATAGCCTGTTGAATACTACCTGATTTGATCGAGGCATTGATGCTGTCATTAAGCTGGTTGAATCGCTTCATGACCACGAGTGCCATTCCCAGGTTATTCATCTTCTCATAACATTCAGATTGTTTGAGCATGAGTTCACGACGAACAAAAGTATCATCGCCCACAAGCCGCAATCCTTGTGTGAAATAATACATTGCCAGTTTGTATTTGCCGGCATGCATATTATACATGCCAACATGTAGATGAATCGAAGGCAGAAAGGATTTATAGCGTATGCTGTCGTATTTGGAAAGGTCAAGGCTGAGCGAATCCGGTATTTCTCTGAAAAATGGTTTTCGCCCGGTGATGGCCGTGATCGTTAGCTTGTTTATATTAGATAGAAGCGTATCCTGGATGGATAGATTCATTCGTGATGCTTGCTCGAAATATTTGGTGGCTTCTTCTACTTCCTTTCTGGCGACATATATCTCACCGATCTGCTGGAGCATGCGTGCGGTCAGCAGCGTATCAAGGGTGCGTTCTGCATACCCCTGCACACGGGTGAACATGCCGATTGCCTCAAGGTAATATTCGCTGCCGCAATAAAGTCTGCCAAGATCTGCAATGGTCTGGTACATTTTGACGGAGTCTCCACCCTTAGCAAAGAGTTTCTGAGCTTCGATATAATTTTTGATAGCCCTGTCGAGGTTTTCGATTTCAGCAAGATCTCTCTCTGCAATGAGACGATATGCCTCACCTGCTTCGATCCATTGTCCTTGTGGTTCTAATCGCGCAATGAGCCTGTACAGGTCAGCATTACTTAAGTTTTCATTGACCTGCGTAAAGCCATGTTGCGGTGCACAAAGAGAAATGCCAGCCACGAAAATGACAGCCAGTAAACATCTAAGATGGTGACAAAAAAAGTCCTTCATATCCTGAGGTTGAGACAGGGATAGCCTGAGTGTTTAGCATGAAGGGGATCGAAACAAATCAAAAAACCGGGCGTTACAAGTGGTCTTGGAAAAAAATGCGGATAACTCAAATATAATAAACGATGGTATTTAATGATGTTATATAAGGCGTGTAAGCTATGTTTTTGTAGTCAACTGGTTTTCTAGCGCCACGCGTACCAGCCCCGCCGTATTACGTACACCTAGTTTGGTCAGCAAACTACGACGATGTGATTCCACGGTCTTGAGGCTGATAAACAAAGTATCGGCAATCTCTTGTGTAGTATGCTCCCTGACGATGAGATCAAGGACATCCTTTTCACGTCTTGATATCTTAGGCGCCAGGATAGTAGATTTCTTGCCACCGCTTTTTTGGCTGACCAGGCTCTTCATGATGGTCTCTGTGACCTCATCGCTGAAATAAGATTGTCCATTGAAAACGGCCTGGATGGCATTGAGGAGTTCCTTTTTGCCTGTGTTTTTAAGGATATACCCCTGTGCACCATGCTTGAGGATTTCTGTAACAAAACTCTCCTCATTATGCATGGATAAGGCCAGGACTTTCACTTCCGGATATTCCTTGCTAAGTTTTTGGCAGACTTCGATACCATTCATGCCTGGTAGGTTGATGTCCAATAGGATCACATCTGCAGGGACTTGGGCCAGTTTTTCAAAAACCTCCGTCCCTGTGTAGCATTTCGATACTACATGGATGTTGTCCATCCCGTCGAGTATGGATTCAATCCCCTCCACAAACATATTGTGGTCGTCCGCAATCATAACGCGTATCATAATCAACTGTTTAAATAGCAAATTCAGATTAAAAGTACAAACTAAACGGCATTAAAGCGAACGGTGTTGCCCACTGACGACAACATCGATTGGTTCTCCGGCAATCCTGGCAACTGTACACTTTCCATCAGTAAACACCACATCGAGAAAACGGTTCCGAAAGTGGATTTTAAAGGCAAAACCCTCCCATCCGGAAGGCAATACGGGGTCCAGATGGAGCATTCCATCCTTGACTTGCATCCCGGCAAAGCCCCTTACCACCGACATCCAGGTACCGGCCATACTGGTGATGTGAAGACCGTCCTCAGTATCATTGTTATAATCATCCAGATCCAGCCTTGATGTGCGCAGGTACATTTCAAGCGCCTTTTCCGGCATCCGTAACCTCGAAGCCAGAATGGCATGGACACAAGGTGATAAGGAAGATTCATGGACCGTCATAGGCTCATAAAAGTCAAAATGCCTTTTCAGCACGGAATCATCAAAATGGTCTTCGAAGAAATACATCCCCTGCAAAACATCTGCCTGTTTGATAAAACAAGATCGCAGAATGCGATCCCATGACCATTTTTGATTGATCGGCCTTTCAGAAGCAGGAAGCTCAGACACGTTCATAAGGTCTTTATCGAGAAATCCATCTTGCTGTAAATAGACACCCAACGTTTCACTATAGGGTAAATACATCTTGTCTATTCGATCCCGCCAATGATTGATTTCATCATTGTCAAACCTGGTTACTTCCTGGATGCGATTCCATTGTTCAGGTTGATTATCCTTCACAAAATCGATCTGTTCAATCGCATACTGCATGCACCAACGCGCGAGATAATTGGTGTACCAGTTATTGTTGACATTGTTTTCGTATTCATTCGGCCCAGTGACACCAAGCATTACCCATGCTTCTTTGTCATGAGAATAATTGACACGTTGTGACCAAAAGCGTGCTACACCAATGATAACTTCAAGACCGCCATCGAAGAGATAAGAAGTATCCCCGGTATAGCGGATGTAATCGAAAATGGCATAGATCATCGCCCCATTGCGGTGTATTTCTTCGAAAGTGATTTCCCATTCGTTGTGACATTCTTCACCATTGATGGTCACCATGGGGTAGAGTGCAGCACCATCTTTAAATCCAAGTTTTGCCGCGTTCTCAATCGCTTTTTGCAGATGCAGATATCGATACACCAGGAGATTGCGGGCAATATGCGGATCAGCCGTGCCTAAATAAAAAGGAATGCAATACGCCTCTGTATCCCAATAGGTACTTCCTCCATACTTCTCTCCTGTAAATCCTTTCGGCCCGATATTTAATCGTGCATCAGCACCGGTATACGTTTGCCACAAATGAAAAATATTAAATCGGATACCTTGTTGTGCAGAAACATTTCCATCAATCCGGATATCAGCACCTTCCCAGATTTTCTGCCACGCTTCAATATGGTTATGTTTCAATGAAGCATACCCTAATCCATAGTTTCCTTCAAGTTTTTGTTTGCCCTCTGCCTGTTGATGATCAGGATGCACATACAAGCTGCTGATATTAACGATAGTTTTGATGAGAATCAGTTCTTCGCTATGCTTTAGATCTACTTTATATAAGCGACTAACTTTCATCGGGGCTACAGTTGAATTACTCTCAATGACTGAATGCCCATTTACGCTAACTGCTGAATGCATGAAAGAAGACACTGTAAAGGAAGTCTTCTTGGTAATCGCAGATACCATCGCAAAAGATTCATCAATATGTTCTCCGGCATTGACCCAGAATTGATCTCCATAGTTGGAATCTTTGTTGTGGACATCAAAGTCGAGATAGGGTTCCAAGGTGATCTTGCCAGTGTATCCATCTGATGTTATTCGAATTTCAATCGCCGCTGTGTCCGGGTCTGCCATGCTGCAAAAGCGCTCGAAATGGAAAGCAAGAGTACCACCGGATGGAGGATTGATGGTGAAACTCCTTGTAAGTATGCCTTGCTCCATATCCAATACACGACGAAAGTGATTGACATGGATCTTGTCCAGGTCAAGTGCTTCTCCATCAACAAATATTCTGATACCAATCCAGTTTACTCCATTAAGTACCTTGGCAAAATATTCCGGATAACCATTTTTCCACCAACCTACACGTGTGAGGTCAGGATAATACACACCTGCGAAGTATGAACCACGCAAGCTTTTTCCTGAATAGTCCTCTTCAAAATTTCCACGTAGGCCAAATCGTCCATTCCCTAGACTGGTTACACTTTCACTGACTTCGTGATACTCACGGTGAAAGCCTTCTTCGATGATCTGCCAGGGATGATGTTTAAGATATTGCTTCATGATAATTGTTCGATGATCGATGATGGATTGGCGGCATCTAATCCGGTGATGACGAGATCTGCTTCTTTGAGGGCAATTGGATCACCAAGGCCAACTGCTTTGCAACCAGCGCTAAGAGCTGCTTGTACTCCCTTTGCAGCATCTTCAAATACAACAACAGTGGATGGTTCGAGCCCAAGGGCTGCGCATGCTTTTGTGAAAATTTCAGGATTTGGTTTTGATTCCTTTGCATCATTACCATCAAGGATGGCATCAAAACGGTCTGCGATACCTAGTTTATCCAATACACCTCTTGCATTTTTACTGGCTGAACCAAGAGCAAGTTTAAGCCCGGATTTGCGTGTATCTATTAAGAAAGCAAGCGCTCCCGGCAACAGATCACGCGGCGTAATTTCTTGAATAGCTTCAAGGTAAATTTCATTCTTCCTGGCGGCCCACATTTCTTTTTCCTCCTGGGTCAGCTGGATACCATATTGATTGATCAGGTATTCCAGTGATTCCATGCGGCTGGCTCCACGAGTGTGATGATCATCTTCTTCAGTGATTTCAGCACCAAGTTGCTTGAGCACTTTTTTCCATGACTGAAAATGATGAACCGCAGTATCAACGATCACACCGTCCAAGTCAAAGACAAATCCTAGTATTTCATTTGTATGATTATTCACGTCTGCTGTATGTTTTTGGTCCATGTTTTTTAATCTCTCCGCAACCGCAGTAAATAGGTCAATTGATTTTAGGTGGCTAAAGATATTACTCAGTTTTTGCCTGGCCATCACGCCTCCATAAGCTTCCCGCATAGCATGAATATGCTTAGCATATACCGATATCAATCCGTCTCGCTCAGAGGCTATAAGTTCAGAATCATATTGCATCCAAAGGCTCATTTCACCGATAGCCGCTAAGCGTTCAAAAAGCTCTTGCTTCTTGGCCATTGTACTAAATCCATAGAGAAGGATCTGGTCTGCATGTGCATCAGCACCCCCAACATAATATTCACTGATCAGTTTCAATACACGTTCTGCATTTTTGGAATCGACTTCCAATAAGGTGTCCCATGCATCCACATCAAGGAAGATCAAACTCAATTCATTAGCAAGTTTTGCCACCATCTCTTTGTCACCAGTATTCCGGGCTGATCTCAAGCCAGCTTGAAGCATGCTTTTATACAGATGCTTGTCATATTGATCTATTTGCAAATCTTTGACACATTGGATCACATCTTCATAAGCCAGCAGTCGATTAAATTCCTGTACTATATCAGGCATCTTACTGTCGATTGTATTTTTCAAGACCTTCCCACTGATATTCATCGACCATTTTCTCTTCCAACGTAATACAAGTGTTGCCCATGAAATAGATTGTCTGGGATCACTCAATGTTTTTTTCTCTGCTAATTGAAATGCAGCCTGTCTTGCTTTCTCTTCGAGGATGAAAGATTCCACAGATAATAAAAGGGGAGTAGTTCCTTTTAAAAAAGTGTACCCCTCACGACTACTAATCTCCATGGCTAATGTGATCGAAGCAGATTGCAATCTAGGAGCCATGGATTGATGACACAACGTTTCAAATAAACGTAGTGCAAGTCTAAGTTCAGTGGTCAGTTGTTCCTGGAACTGAGGAACCTTAATCATCAATCTGTACAAATGGTGAAGTGAGGCTTCCAGGATCTGAAATGCTTCGGCATAGCCTTTCTCCCTGATGAGCTGCTGCGCTTGTTTCAAAAGGGTAGCAATAATATTCCTGACCGTTTTGAGATTGTTCCGGTTGAGTTTGAAATTGCCATACTTATCCATCGGGGTCATGTCCATCAACAAATGATGGTAGTCCGGTTTTCTGACGAGGTGAAGAAAATTGGCCAGGATCTCCGCTCTGAAAGCGCTGTGGGAATGACCGAAATCGGTGATAAATCCTCTAAGCTGGGTAATGGAAAGTTTTTTGAGCACTTCCTCCAGCATCGCATTTTCCTGTTTTGACTTGGAACGACCCCTCCGACTTCGTAGTAGTTGTTCACGAAGGAGTAACATAGCCGCCACCGCATGCTTGCATTGTTTCG
This sequence comes from Saprospiraceae bacterium, assembly GCA_036503755.1. Taxonomy (GTDB): domain Bacteria; phylum Bacteroidota; class Bacteroidia; order Chitinophagales; family Saprospiraceae; genus Opimibacter. The sequence goes on from DASXWI010000375.1 coordinate 12,573, forward strand.
CCCGTCTGAAGATGGTGCAATGACATTTGGCCGAAACCGTGCCATCCGTTTTATGCGTCAGTTCGACGTGATAATCCGGTTGTTTGGAAATACAATGATAATATCCTGCTTCAGGTTCAGTGAGGTCATACTCGTTGGTTTCCTTGACCAGGTCCAGTGCTTCCTCCAGCAATGGGGGTGCGATTTGGTTTTCCAGGTCGAAGAGGGCAATTTTCATTGGATTGAAACAGCAGTTTTTAGGTTGATTTAATCTGGTAAGGTCTTGCCCCAGAGAATTTCGTGCATCTTTTCAAAAGATTCCCCTTGGTTAAACCTAAATTTGCTAAGGTAATGCTGTCCTATGGAAGTACGAGAGGTTTGTTTTGTCCGTCATGCTAAATCCAACTGGGATCACCCTGGTTTAAAGGATTTCGACCGTCCACTTGATGAAAGAGGCCTAAAAGATGCCCCGATGATGGCCCGGGAAATGAGCAAATTGCACCTGGAACCCGATCTGATCGTCAGTTCCGGGGCAAAAAGGGCCCGAAAAACGGCGGAATTTTTCAAAAAGGAATTTGGGCTCTCCGATAACCAGTTTATGGTGACGGATGACCTTTATGAAGCTTCAGCCGATGAAGTGTATGATGTGCTAAGGGCTGTTCCGGATAGCGCAAGGTTTGTTTACCTCTTTGGCCACAATCCCACGTTTACCTGGGTAGCTAATAGTATTTCAGGTGTACATATTGATAATGTCCCTACTTGCGGCATCGTACATGCACAGGTAATGATCGACAGTTGGAAAAAATTTAAACCTGAACATGCCGGTTTCATCGGCTTTCATTATCCCAAACAATACAAAGAATGACCAAAACCATCTTTTTTTTCCTGGCATTCACCATATCCATATTCGCTTGTCAGCCTCCCGAAGCTAATGTAAAGTATACGTTAAGTGACGAACAACTTTCCCATCTTATGTTTGATCTGCAGTTGAGTGAGGTGGCTATCTCCGAGGTCACAGGTGGAGCCCGGGATACATTGAGCGAACTTTTCTGGCTTAGATTGACAGAGGTTTATAAACTGAGTAAGTCAGAACTTACTGAAGAAATCCGCAAACTTGAAACGGATCCTGTCAAAATGAAAGAGATCATGGACCAGGTGCAGGTTATGTCGGATTCTATTCATTAAAGAGAATTTTATGTTTAAAAACATCAGCCTTCAAACCATTTCTTTGTTTGGGGCATTGGCCATTACCTTGCTCATCGGGATTGGGATATGGATTGGGGAAAAGATGCTTTTCGTGCCGTTATATGGACGCTATGGGGCGATTATGTTAACGGTCATCGGTATATTTTCGTTTATCGTCATCAGGTATATCCTGGACCGGTACATCTACCGACGCATCAAACTCATCTACAAGATCATTAGTCGCACGAAAGCATCCATACCGGATAAGCGGTTTTCGCAGCGAAGTGAAAATGGGATGCTCGATGGTGTTGAAAAAGAAGTGCGTCAATGGGCCGAATCGCAGGAAGATGAAATCGAAACACTCAAGACGCTTGAAGCGTATCGTAAACGCTATATCGGAAATGTATCCCACGAATTGAAGACTCCCATCTTCTCTATTCAAGGATATATATACACCCTCATCGACGGCGGCCTCTATGATGAGAATGTCAATATGAAATACCTTGAGCGTGCTGCTTCTAATGTTGAACGCCTGCTGACCATCGTCCAGGACTTAGAAGAGATCAGCAAACTTGAATCTGAAGATCTGATACTCGATTTTCAAAAGTTTGATATCAAAGCCCTGGTGAAAGAGATTTTCAAAGACCTCGAAGTCAATGCCAAACCAAAAAACATTTCACTTACCTTTAAAGAAGGAGCGGACAAATCATTTAATGTCCTTGGGGACCGTGAAGGGATCCGCCAGGTACTCACAAATCTGATTCTGAATTCTATCAAATACGGAAGCGAAGATGGCGTCACCAAGGTCAGTTTCTACGTCATGGACAAACAAATCCTGGTTGAAGTCTCAGATAACGGAATCGGTATAGAAGAAAAACATCTCAAACATCTCTTTGACCGATTCTATCGTGTCGACAAGAGCCGCAGCCGCGAATCCGGCGGTTCAGGTCTTGGACTCTCCATCGTCAAGCACATTCTCGAAGCCCACAACCAATCGGTAAATGTTCGCTCGACCATTGGAAAGGGGACGACGTTTGGGTTCACACTGGACAAAGCGGTTGACTAGCAGTCATTTTTAGCTTCCAGCTACCAGCTTCGAGCTTCCAGAGTATAAATGAAAGCGCAGCTTTCATTTAAATAAAACACGTTAAGCGTAAGTTCACTTACGCTTTCGTGTCAGCAAATTTGCAATTTGCATGCATCGCAAAACGCAGTTTTGCAAACGCACAAGCGTAAGTGAACTTACGCTTAACATTATCGCTTTTTCTGGAAGCTCGTAGCTGTTAGCTGGTAGCTGAAAATGGAATCTCCGTTATCTTAAACAGATACATCATTACTCACAGCCTTCGGCTGTATCCCATCCAACATCGTCTTAATCTCATTGCGGACTTTGAAGTAGTCAGGAAGTTGTGATGGATCCATGGCTTGTGGAGGAGGCATCTTTTCGCGCATATGGTCTACTTGTCTGCCATTTTTCCAGAAGCGGAAACATACATGGCATCCGGTAGCTAAACCTGTGCGGCCGATGTAGCCTATGGTTTGGCCTTGCTTGACAGTGACCCCTGGTCTGATGCCTGGGCCAAACTTGGACATGTGGAGATACTGCGTCTCGTAGGTTTTATCATGACGCATTTTTACAAAATTGCCATTACCTGAAGTGTAGGATGCTGCAGTGATACGACCATCTGCAACTGCACGGATTGGTGTACCGCATGGAGCTGCGTAGTCTGTGCCAAAGTGGCCTTTGTTTCTTTTTAGGATCGGGTGGAAGCGGTTGTTTGAAAACCTGCTGGAGATCCGGCTGTATTGAACTGGTGATTTGAGGAAAGCTTTTTTCATCGGACGGCCTTCGAGATCGTAGTAGCCATCATATTTTCCGCTATTGTAGCGAATGGAGTAATATTCGTTTTCACCTGATGTGTAACTTGCTCCAATCAACTTACCGATTCCTAGTGGTTCTCCTTCTACGTATTTGCGCTCGTAAACGAGTTTGTAAGAATCCCCTTTTTGAATGTGGTAAAAGTCAACTGACCACCCTAGAGCATCCTCCATTGCGGCGATAAGGTCTAAAGGAAGGTTTTGTTCTTCCATGCTTAACCAAAGAGATTGGTCAACGGTGCCAGAAGCTGTTTCTACTCTGATCTCTGTTTCCCTTTCGATAACCTCTACACGGATGCTGTCTTCAAGATGGAAGAGGATGCGGCGATATGGATCAGGTTCGTATACTAGAGCCTGAACGGTCGAATCAGCCAGGTCAGTAACGATGGTCAGTTCTTTGCCGGCACGGATTGATCTGAAAGGGAAAATAGATTTTGCGGCATTAATCAGCTGGTCGATTTTGAAATATTCTACCCCACGGCTGGAGAGAAGATTGCCAAGCATATCATTCGGCTGGATCAGCATTTTTTCGAGTCCTACAAGCCCAAGGTCCCAATGTAGGTATTGTTCGCAATGTTCGATACAATCTTGTTCAGTGGTAAAAGACTCGGTGGGGTTTTTTATTGATTTTGCAACATTGATCGCGGCGGCTGTGCTCAGGATAAGCAGCACAGAAATGGCATACCTTGTGAGATGAGTCTTGGTCAATGGACTAATTTTGTCGCAAGATAAATTAATCCTGTTTAAAGGCTAGCTTAAGAAAATGTTAAGAATGGCAGAACGAAGGACATTAAGGTGTGGTTATCAGGTCATTGAACTCACAGATCCCTGTGTTATGGGGATTTTAAACGCCACACCAGACTCTTTTTACGAGCCTAGCCGGACTGGAATTTTGGTCGAAAAAATTATAGAAAAGGCCAAATTGATGCTTTCTGAAGGGGCAACCATCCTGGACGTG
>DASXWI010000376.1:0-3004 GCA_036503755.1 Saprospiraceae bacterium
AAGGTGTCGGAATCCGGTCCTAGATCTACAATGACACCAGCTATTTCTGTTACTTCCAATTCTGCAGAAACTTCTCCACACATATTACTTATCGTGACAGAGTAAATACCTGCTTGCGTGATGATATAGAAATTTGAGGTACTGTTATCCTGCCACAAGAAATCACCAAGGTTTGGATCAAAAGTGATTTCTATCTGCGATCCGGTGCACAATACAGAATCTCCTAATGTGAAAGGTGGCGGTGGATCAAGTACGATTACTTCAATTTGATCACTACTGATATCACAACCATCATCAAGTGTAACTGAATATATGCCTATAGTGGATATTTCGTATTCTGTTGAATGTGATCCATCATTCCAGGTATAATATCCGGCATCAGGATCAAGGGAAATTTCAAATGTCTCTCCCTGGCAAATCGTAATTACATCCGGGTTAAGTTCAACTGGAGGTGAACTGATTATTTCTACTTCAATTGAGTCAATACCTGCGAGGCAATCGTCATAGATTGTAAGACTATAGGTCCCGGATGTGGTGACCGTAAGTGTTGGTCCTGTAGATCCATCTTCCCAATAATAATCCATACCATTGATACCGGGATCTATCGTGTATGAATCGCATGCACTGACCGGCCCATCAAGTTCGAGATCAAGTCCGTCAACTATTTCTCCTACATAGACATCCTCGAGGTAGTAATACGCTTGTGTAGGAAAAGTGCAAGCTGGATCAAAACTGGTATCACCATCTCCATGAAAATTACCAATGGTGATGATTGCTTCATTACCTATTGCTCTAAAGCATCCTTCAACAAGCATCCAGTCTAAAGTGTCAGAGTAGAATACACCAGTAGACTCCACTTGTGGGTTGACCTGGAGGGGGTTATTTGAATTATAACTCGGATTCGTTGGAGAGAAATAAGCCCCTATTTGTTCAATGCCACAATCAATTCTACTGGCAAGGCTAACATTAAAACTTACTTGATACCATTTACCTCCTGTCAGTGTATTGAGCAGATCTGCCTGCACATATTCGCGATAATTATCCCAGGGGACGTTGATGAGATAAAATCCAGCATAACCCTCCCCCGATAAAGCCTGTTGCCAACCAAAGACATTATTTGGTATTCCTACCGGGCTTGGGTTTGAGCAGGTATTAAAATAATCTGGTGTCCCATCTGAACCTGAGCGCCAAGGGGTGCAATTGAAATTAAAATTCGGAGGAAGATTGATTCCATCGGGACAAGTTGAGTAAACTTCGAAATCCGGATTAGGGGCGAGATTTTGAGCCAGGGTATACGGATGCGGCCCGAAGAAAAACAGGTAAGTAGCTATGAACAGCTTTTTCCGATGACAAGCCGGGATCATTTCGTGATGAATGATTATCCAATTAAATCCGTGAAAAGATAGGGGAAAGCGAGCAAGCAAATGTAATAAAAATAGAGACGCCAGACGTCAGACGCCAGATTGCAGATAGGTGTGGGGGATGAGTGTGAGCATAAACCTATAAACCTATAAACTAATAAACCTTTAAAATGAGACACCAGATGCCAGACGTCAGACGCCAAACATTAGATTAGTCTTCAAATTTCCTATGTCTAATCCATTTAACATTTAACAACCTAACCATTTAACCAATTAAACATTTAAACAAACAAATCCCATAAACTTATAAACTTATAAACCTTTACCATGAGACGCCAGACATCAGACATCAGATTGCAGACAAGTGTGAGAAGTGAGCGTGAGCATAAACACATAAACTCATAAACCTATAAACCCACAAACCCATCACCAGGTATTATTGTACCTGTGATCAAACTTCTTTCCTTCATCCTTACGCAAGGGCATGCTCATGCCACCCGTATTTTCAAGCCAACGGAATAATGATTCATCAAATATCTTCACCATATCCTGGTGCTTTGGACTTCGGATCAGGTTGTTCATTTCATTTGGATCGGCTTGCAGGTCGTACAATTCATTGATATCCCAGATACCATGATTGCGTATAAACTTATATTGGCTTGTACGTACGGCAAAAATGGTTGGTGTTTGCGGAAATGCACGCTCCCAGAAATATTCATAATAAATCGTATCCCGCCAGGGTTTGCTTTCACCGTGAAGTAGGGATGTAAAAGATTCACCATCCATGTCCTCCACTTTTTTTGCGTTGGCCATTTCCAGAATCATTGGAGCGATGTCGATATTCTGAATCAGTTGCTCAATCTTTATTCCGGGCGTAATCCCTTTTCCAAAAACCAACAATGGTACACGCATCGATTCTTCATATGCATGACGTTTATCGATAAGGCCATGTTCTCCAAATGAAAATCCATTATCACCCATGTAAATCACAATGGTATTCTCAAGCAAGCCTTCCTGCTCAAGGTAATCCAGGATAGATTGAATGCTTTCATCCACTCCAAGAAGAGTTTCGCAATACTGCTGATAAAAAGATTCAAACTTAATTGCTCCATGATACATATAGTCCACGCCATGCCAGCTGTAGCGTTGGGCTTTTACCCAATCCGGCAATTCCGCATAATTGTATGGGCTTCCCTCATGTTGTGGATCATTGGGAGGAAACATCGAAGGAGGATAATTTACCTTGATGTCATCATACACGCCCTTATGTCTCTTTGGAGGCATAAACTCTGCATGAACGGCTTTATGGGATAGGTAAATAAAAAAAGGTTTCTTCTCCTTCCGATGGTCAAGGAACTCCAAAGTTTGAGTCGTTAGCAAATCTGTGATGTAGGAAGAATCTTTGTAAACAGTTTCCGTCCCGTTGATATTAAGTGTTGGATTGTAATACACACCTTGTCCTTTAAAGCTCACCCAGTGATCAAAACCTTTTTGTGGTGCGGAGTCATCATTTCCCATATGCCATTTTCCAAAAAAAGCGGTATGGTATCCGGCCTTCTGTAAGTATTCAGGAAAAAATCTGGCCTCTTCCGGAACGGGTGATTGATTATCGATGACCTTGTGATGATGTGTGTACTGACCTG
>DASXWI010000377.1:0-3985 GCA_036503755.1 Saprospiraceae bacterium
GAGCCAAGGATAGCATGTACTGTTGATGCCACCACACCTGATGCTCCAAGCATACGAATATATCCATAAGAGATCAACAGGATAGAAGCACTTCCCCATGGAGCACTGTTTACAGCATCGATTGATTTATTACCTCCAACATTCGCTAAAGGATGTCCTGGCAAATAAGGAGCTAGTTTATCATTCACACAAATTGGTCCCATACCTGGGCCACCCCCACCGTGAGGAATAGAAAATGTCTTATGAAGATTGAGGTGACATACATCTGCACCAATTGAGCCTGGGCTCGTTAATCCCACCTGTGCATTCATATTAGCACCATCCATGTAGACAAGTCCGCCATTGACATGAATGATATCACACAATTCTTTGATTGTAGTTTCAAACACACCATACGTTGATGGATATGTAACCATGACACCAGCAAGTTGATCTCTATGTTTTTCAGCATGGAGTTTCATGTCAGCTATATCGATATTTCCACGGTCATCGCACTTTGTAACAACCACTTCCATACCAGCCATTACAGCACTCGCAGGATTGGTACCATGTGCAGATGCTGGAATAAGAACAATATTCCGATTGAGATGTCCATTAGCGATATGATATGCCCTTATTGTCAATAATCCCGCAAGTTCACCTTGAGCACCAGAGTTTGGCTGAAGTGAACATGCTTTCATTCCTGTGATATCAATCAGGTAAGAAGATAATTCATCAAAAATCCGGTGATACCCTGCAGCCTGATCAGCTGGAACAAAAGGATGCAGCGTTGAAAACTCAGGAAAACTGACCGGAAACATTTCTGAAGCAGCATTAAGTTTCATCGTACATGATCCCAGTGGAATCATTGCATGCATCAATGACAAGTCTTTATTTTCAAGCGATTTGATATATCGCATCATTTCCGTTTCCGTCCTGTACATACTAAACACAGGATGGGTAAGATATTCATCACGACGGACGAGTTTGTCAGGAATCATGATAGCATCCAAAGGTGTCAATGCACTGGAAGATGGCTTACCTAAGGCTACGGAGAATACATTCGCAATTGCCGTTAAATCTTCTCCATTTACAGTTTCATCGAGACTAATCCTGATATCCTCTGCCGTGTAGCAGAAATTGATTTTATGTTTCTCTGCCTCTGCACGAATCGCTTTGATCTGATCTGCTGAACAGCGAATTGTAATTGTATCAAAGAAAGCTCCAAACGCAGGTGTGCATCCGATATTTTGGAGATGCTGATGCAACGCAGCTGTTTTCTTGTGAATATTGAGCGCTATCGCTTTTAGATTCTCCGGTCCATGATATACGGCGTACATCCCAGCCATGATTGCGAGGAGTGCTTGTGCTGTACAAATGTTTGAAGTTGCCTTTTCCCTCTTGATATGTTGTTCACGAGTCTGGAGTGCCATACGCAATGCACGGTTTCCATGACGATCAACAGAAACACCGATGATACGGCCTGGTATGTTTCGTTTATTTTCTTCTTTGGTTGCAAAAAAGGCTGCATGTGGTCCACCGAATCCGATAGGTACACCAAAACGCTGTGAATTTCCTACAACAACATCTGCACCCCATTGACCTGGAGGAGTCAACAAAGTAAGCGCCATCAAATCACTGATCACAGCAACTTTAATCCCCTCTGACTGCCATTTTGAAACCTGATCGCTATAATCGATTGCAGCTCCTGTTGCATCTGGGTACTGAAGCATTGCTCCAAAGAAGTCATCGCCACCTTCCCATGTTTTCCAATCACCAGTTACAAGTGTAATACCAATTGGTTCTGCTCTTGACTGAAGTACAGCAAGGGTGTTTGGAAAAATATTTTTATCAATAAAGAAATGTGTAGCATGATCTGCACCTCCTTTGGCTTTTTTCGAAGACAAATTGAATAGCATCGTCATGGCTTCCGCAGCAGCTGTTCCCTCATCAAGCAAGGAAGCATTAGCAATAGGAAGACCGGTGAGGTCGCTGACCATAGTCTGAAAATTGAGTAGTGCTTCCAGGCGGCCTTGAGATATTTCAGCCTGGTAGGGTGTGTATTGTGTGTACCATCCTGGGTTTTCAAAAATATTCCTACGGATCACCGATGGTGTATGCGTACCATAGTATCCCATCCCGATATAGGACCTGTATACTTTGTTCATGGACGCAATACCCTGGATATGCCTAAGGTATTCCTGTTCGGTAAGTGCTTCTGGTATATTCAATTTGCGACGAAGTCTAATCGGATCCGGAATGGTTTCATCGATTAGTTGATCCAGGCTATTTACCTTAAGAACATCGAGCATCTCTCTTAGCTCACTTGAATCGGAAGTACCGATATGCCGTTGTGCGAAACCGGCATGAACACCATTGTGCGACATATTATATCAGGCTAAATCTTTAGTTAAAATCAAAAACAACTAATGTGGTGGAAATAGACTATTTTAAATTGAATGCTTTCTTGATTTCGTTAACCTTATCCAGTTTTTCCCAGGTAAAGGTTTCAAACTTGATCGTTTTCTCTTTACCACTTCCATCGACGAAGGTTACGGTTTTCTTCTCAGGTGTACGTCCCATGTGACCATAAGAAGCGGTGTCACTATAAATTGGTTTCCGGAGTTGTAATCTTTGTTCTATATCATACGGCCGCATAGGAAAGATCTGTCTAACTTTTTCAGCGATCTGGCCATCTGTTAGTTTTACGCGGCTCGATTTAAATGTGTTCACATAAATATTTGTAGGTTGCGCAACACCAATGGCGTAAGAAACCTGAACCAGTACTTCATCACATACTCCTGCTGCTACAAGGTTCTTGGCAATGTGACGAGTTGCATAAGCAGCAGACCTGTCAACTTTGCTAGGATCTTTTCCGGAAAATGCACCACCTCCGTGAGCTCCTTTACCACCATATGTGTCGACGATAATTTTGCGGCCTGTCAGACCCGTATCGCCATGTGGACCACCGATAACAAAATTGCCAGTTGGGTTAATGTGATACGTAATGTTTTTATCAAACAACTTCTTCAGCTCAGCTTTTAATTTCTTCTTAACCCTTGGTAAAATGATTTCGATGACATCTTCAGAAATCTTTGCTTGCATCAGTTTTTGAGCCTTGATTTTTTCTGAATCGTTACCATTTTTTGGTAATACAAATTCGTCATGTTGCGTACTTACTACGATTGTATCAATACGAATAGGTTTGTTATCATCGCTGTACTCGATTGTTACCTGGGATTTTGCATCAGGGCGCAGGTAAGGCATTAATTTGCCTTCCTTCCTTACTGCTGAAAGTTCGATAAGAATGCGGTGTGCGAGATCTAATGCCAATGGCATATAATTATCCGTTTCGTTTGTCGCATAACCAAACATCATTCCTTGATCCCCAGCGCCTTGTTCTTCACGTTTTTGTTTGTCGACACCTTGGTTGATATCAGCAGATTGTTCGTGAATAGAAGACAGGATACCGCAAGAATGGGCTTCAAACATGTATTCACTTTTGTTATACCCGATACGATTGATCACATCACGCGCAATCTTGTGGAGGTCCAGATACGTTCTGGATTTAACCTCTCCAGCCAAAACAACCTGGCCTGTGGTCACGAGTGTTTCGCAAGCCACTTTAGATTGGGGGTCAAAAGCTAAAAAATGATCGACAAGTGCGTCGGAAATCTGATCAGCTATCTTGTCCGGATGACCTTCAGAGACTGATTCTGAGGTGAATAAATAAGGCATGAAAAGAATTATTTAGAGTGAATGATGTTGATTACCAATTGCCAGAAGGGAGAGTCAAATCTATTCCCTACCCTCATTGGGCGGCGCAAAAATAGGAATTTAAATGAAGTGAATAGTGAGCAATGAGCAGTAAGAAACTAGTAGAAAACACCCTTATTTGATCTCGCAACGGAGCAATTCGTGGCCTTCAATGCTTCCTATGAGAACATCGCCCCGGTTGACCGGGCCAACACCTGCTGGTGTCCCAGTGTAGATATAATCGCCTACC
>DASXWI010000378.1:0-2827 GCA_036503755.1 Saprospiraceae bacterium
AGCGTTCATAATCTTCTTTTGTATGGACTACAACAGGGAAGCGCATAGAGAAGTGACCACGGCCACAGATCTCAGTACATGCCATCTCATAATTGAATGACTGATTACCTAGATCATCGCGCATTTGCTGCGTAGTTTTAGTTGCTTTGAATTTAAAGTGTGTAGGCATGCCCGGAACAGCATCCATCTTCACACGGAAGTGAGGAAGGTATACACTGTGCAGAACATCCTTTGCACGAATTTTCAAAAGTATCTCCTGATCTACCGGAAGATGAAGTTCCAGGGATTTAAAATCATCAAAAGACTTGTTATCATCCAGCTTAAGTCCAAATTCATTGGTAGCATCAATCAGTTTAAAACTAACACCACCAAGTTCTTTATCCTTACCAGGATAGCGGGCCGTCCAAGCAAATTGTTGTCCGATCAATTCAATTACCTCCGCATCTTTTGATGCAGGAGCTGTAATCTCATTCCAGGTACGAAGACCTGTGAAGATCAACACAGCCAATACAATCGCAGGAATAATCGTCCATGCTAATTCCAAGTAGTGATTATCTGGAAAGAACTTTGCTTTATTTCCCTCCTTATATTGATACTGATAAATAAAAATGAACATCACAATACTGATGATCACAAAAGCAACCACTGTAATGCCCATAGTAATCCAAAACATCAAATCCGTTTTAGCTCCATGTTCTGATGCTAATGGAAGATTGTAGCTGTCAAAATGAGTGAAGGAATACCAGAAAAATCCGCCCAACCCAACAATCAAGAATACTACAAACAACAACGCATTTAATCCGTTGCTTGAATCAACACGTTCGTCTGCCTTCTCACCTTTGGCAACACGCACAAGGCTGCTTACCCTGTAAATCAAATACAGGATTGCCAGAACTAATATTAACCCAAGAATTATAATCGAATTCATCATAACACTTTCTCAATTAAATATGGTGATGGAGGCTTTCTTCTAACATTGGATGGTTTTTACCAAACAATGGCATTTTTGTCAAACTAGTGAGCACAACCCACAGAAACACGGCCATGAATATGAGACCCGTGCCAATTTCCAGAAATCCAAGTCCGCCTTCATGCTTCATTACGCCTGGTGTAACCATGTTGAAGAAATCGAACCAGTGACCAACAATGACAATCGGGCAAACCACCTTCAGCATGGACATGTGACGCTTGGCATCCCTTGTCATCAGTAACAAGAATGGCAGAACAAAGTTCAGGAAAAGATTAGCAAAGAATATCCAGCTATAAGGACTCGTTCTCATTCTTTCAATGAAATACACAGTTTCTTCAGGGATGTTGGCATAGTAGATCAGCAAAAACTGACCAAACCAGATGTACGTCCAGAAGATTGAAAATGCGAATACAAATTTACCAAGGTCATGCAAGTGATTAGCATTCACAACTTTCAGATATCCTGCTTCCTTCAAAAACACGACTACCAGTGTGATAAACGCTAAGCCTGTTACCCACCAGCTTGCAAACATATACCAACCAAACATGGTACTGAACCAGTGTGTATCAATGCTCATGACCCAATCCCATGCAGAAACTGAAGAACTTACTGCAAAAAATATCAGGAACCATGCTGACAAGCTTCTGGCTTTTTTCCAATGCTTAGAATCGCCATCAATATCTTCTGCCAACATTTCCTTCCTAATCCATACGAGGAATAGGTACCACATGCCAAAGAAAACTACAAGTCGCAAAATGAAGAATATTGGAAAAGTTCCATTAGCCATTGGCCAATAAAAGAATGCTCCTTTTCCATCAATAATGGAGTCGTATTCTGCTCCTCCTTTTTCAAACAATCCGTGGTGTGTCCAATGGAATAAATCTCCTTTTACAAAAAACCAAAGACCTAACATCAAAATACCTGCTACCGGAATCCAGCTTCCCATAGCAAGTCCAATTCTTTTAAGACCAGCTGACCAGCCTGCTTGTGCAGCAAATTGGATTGCCACGAAAAACAAACCAATTATTCCAAGACCGGTAAAGTAAACATTATTCATCCATAACGTTGTGCGCAAACGCTTCAACCATGGAGCGCTTTCATGATGTTCACCTTCAGCAGCAGCTTCCTGTTTAATGCTTGCTACCATTTTTTGAGTTTCAACAGAAGCGTGGCCATCACCATGTGATTCACCACCACTTTTCGAATTCATCGCCAGAACTAAACCTAAAGCAAAGAGAATAACACCCGCCACTAAGAGGTAAATGATCTTCTTCTTTGTCTCGGATTTAAATTCGTAGCGCTCTTCCTGTATGTGTACTTCAGCTGCCATTGGATAGTAATTCGTTTATCTGTTGATCTATGCTCTATATAATTATTTCGCTTGCAATGCTTTTACATAGCGGGCAATCTTCCAGCGCTCTTCAGGAGAAACCTGTGATGCATGTGATTGCATAAGTCCTTTACCCATAGTAATCACGTGGAAAATGTGTCCTTCTGTAATATTCTTAAATGCATCTCCTTTCAGATTGGCTACACCTGCATACGATGAATGCTCTACTCCATCGAATGTAACACCTGTTGCTACCTTACCCTCGCCATCGCCTTTCGTTCCATGACAGTGGTCACAGTAGATCTCATACAATACTTTTCCATCAGCCAGAATAGCCTTATTATTTGCAGTATCCAGCGGACTTACCAATTTCCTTGCCGCAATTTCCAGGCTGTCTTTTGGAATTCTGTATGGAAGGTATCCGTTCTTGTTTCTGCTTACTGTATTTGGAGCAGGCAGACGCATGTTCATGTGATTTGGGTTGTACCAAAGCGAGTTATAATATTCTGCGTGGCCACCGTTTCCAT
>DASXWI010000379.1:0-3846 GCA_036503755.1 Saprospiraceae bacterium
ACAGTGTCATAAGAGATACATTGATTAAGCCCTTGTACTTCCACCCTATACATTCCCGGTAGAAAAACAGCTGCAAAAGAATCAGTGGATATCAACATCTCGTTTTCATCAAACCAACTGTAATTCAAAACAGGATCCACAGGTGTGACAACAAGGTTTGCCGCCACATTACATTGAAGGGAATCGGCAGTCAATGTAAATGAGGGTTTTATAAAATTGCTATCCACAACAATATCATGTTCTGCAGGGCATCCATTCAAACCGGAAGCTGATAAATGATACACCCCAGGTACATTCACATCGATCCCATTACCAAATGAATTGATGATACCGGGACCGCTCCATTGATAGCTGGTTATGGAATCAAGGGATTGAGAAATGATTTGGACGGTATCCAGACATTGCAAGGTATCTGTCTCGAGGATAACAAAAGGACGAAGTGTATCAAAGGGGATTGAGACTTGCCTTACTTGAATGCATCCATTAGATCCAACAGCATACAAATTATGCTCGCCAGGCAATCCGGACATTAATGTTGGTCCCTGCACTACTGTGAGGTCAGGCAATTCCCAATAAACGGACGAATAAGTAAATCCTTGAACTGGAATAAAATTTAACTCTGCAATTGGATGATTACAGGAAATGGTATCTGTGGAATAAATAAAGTAAGGAGATGCGAGGTCTGTGTATACAGGCACCATTGCAAGGACCTCGCAATTCGTATTTTCATCTCTCATCAACACCTGGTAATTTCCTCCTGTCTCCACATCAATAAATGGACTATCATCTCCCGGCCCTGAATAATTGAGCCAGTCATAGAAATCAACATCTGGAGCGACGACTCCAATCGTAATAAGAGGTTGAGCACAAGTGATTGTATCTGTGATGATCTGAAAATCAAATATATCACCTCCACGTTCAATGTTTACTGTACCTGATTGAAAACATCCGTTAGGTGCTGTGACGGATCCGGAGTAAAGGCCGCTTTGACTGATCATAATCGTTGCCATTTGACTAGAAAAACCCTGTGGACCTGTCCATGCATACGTAACACCAGGCGTATTGGATGTGATGGTCAGTGGAATAACTTCATTACAATTTAGCGTGTCTGCTGGAGATAAGGATATATCAGGTATAGCAAAATCACCATCAAAAAAATATGATGCAGATCGAACACATCCGTTATTAAAAGTGCCTGTTAAAATATACAAACCAGGTTCAGAAATGACTGGCCGCCAATTGTCGGTCGAAAACATATTTGGTCCAGTCCAATTCCAACCCGCCAACAAATTTGGGTTCATATCTGCTAAGGTAACTGTACCATTTTGACAGTCTTTTCCAAGAACTTGTATTCCAATAGGAACGGTCATGGTGTCAATAGGAATATCCACATCGCGTGTAGTAGTACACCCTGATGCATTGGTTACACGGAATTGGTAGGTACCAGGTAAAGTGATGAAAATATTGGGTTGTGTTGACGTGAATCCTGAAGGGCCCGTCCAAAGAATAGTTCCATCAGAAGGAATAAAAATAGGCTCAATCTCAATGACAGGATTATAACAGTTTAATGTACCTCCCTCGAAAAAAACCTGCGGAAATCCCTGGTCTGCATACACCTGAACGCTTCCTGTACCTTCACAAACACCATCTGTTATTTCAACAAAGTATTGTCCAGCCTGATCAACTTGTATGGATTGATTCGTTGGTGAAGAAATAATATTTCCATTAACCGTCGTCCAGAGATATGAAAATGGACCTAATGCTCCAGTAGCCATCGCTTGGATATCAACAGATCCATTCCCGCAAGTCAAAGTGTCCGTCGGCATGATCGTCACATCCAGTGTCCTGGCTACAATCCTGATTTCATGAACAGTGTCGCACAACCCAGGACCATCATGTAATTGATAAAAAACACCAGCAGTGGTATAGTTCTGTCCACCATAAGGGAATATTTCACCATTACATAAATCTGATGTAATGAATACCGTATCTGGTTTATCTACCACTTCGAGTACTATACAATCCTCCGTGAGATCTCCACAAGCAACATCATTTTGAATCGCCTGTTGTAACAATGCGTAATCCCCATCTTCGATGAGCGCATTGATGATCGTTGTATCAGTAGTAAGGTAACTCAATCCACATAAGGTATATGATCCGGCAGGAGGTGAAATCGAAAATCCAGCTCCACTCTGGAGAATGGTATTACCCGAAATAAATAAATAGTCATATGAATACAACTGAGATGAAGGAATATTCCCCCCGAAATCAATACTGATATCTCCCGACTGAATATTTTCTCCCGAACAAATAGAGAAAGCTGATGGAGATAGTATACCTGCATTTAGATTACAAGGAGTACAATTTATTCCTGTAGTGTCACAAAAAATCAAAGTGATACTTTCAACTGACCCGATTTGGAACTGGTCATGATCTTCTAAAATCAACTCCCAAATCCCATTAGCAGGACCCGTATTAAAATCTTCAAGACATCCTGAGTTAGGATAATATGTTCCAGAATAAAATGACAAAGTTTGCCAAGGCTGTTGGTTAGACCAAGCATCTGCAAATCCTGCATCGGGAGATGCCGGACTACCGCACGGGACAAAATCAACATGCCAATTTGCTAAATTGGTTGATCCTGTAGTGGTAGTTGTAGGTCCAATGAGTTGGACAATCGTTCCAGAAGGCGAAACAAGAGAAACAGTAAGATCTCCCAGGTATTCATGGACGAAATTTATTTCAACACCACAAATACCTTGCGTAGGGCTGGCAAGGTTACTGTTGATTAAACCTGAAATTGGAATCTCTATTGTATCCACTCCATCATCGGGAATGGCCAGTGGGCCATTGATGGTACATTGGCTATACAGCCCACCGAAACAAAGCATGCAACAGGTAAGTGTTGCCAGCCAGATACGGATTACCATGTGGTCTCTTCTCAAGTGTCTTCTTTGGTTAAGTCTCAAAGGTATGCTCATTCTTTACACCAATAGGTGATTAACGTTAAATCACTTAGTTGGTTGTCCGTATAGTTGGCCTTTAATTTTGAAAAAAGAGCCCTCCAATTTGTGGGGAGGGCTCTGAAAACAAGAGAAATGGGCAAGTAAACTCTTCAAACGATCCTCCTTTTCAGAAGGATCGTTCTAAAAGTTTTTTATCGTATGATCGTGACATCCCCGGCAAGATGATCTTCCAGGCCATCACCATATAAAATATTCATTCGGTACACATATACACCAGGATTAAGCGTTTCGCCTCTAAATTTACCATCCCAACCTTCTGTAGGTATATTTGGATCAAAGTGTTCCTTGTGGAAAACAAGATCACCCCAACGTGTATATACTTCCATCAACGTGATTTCTGTAACATCCGCATCTGTGAACAATGTTAAATAATCATTCAGACCATCTCCATTCGGACTGAAAACATTCGGAACATAAACATCACGTTCCCGTACCACCTGGAAAGTAATGGCGTCTTCACTATAACAACCCCTTTCATCATATGCCTCAAGCGTGATTTGACCTGCTAAGTAGGCTTCCAGTTCAAGTGTAGGGCAATTCGTGCACAATACACTATCACCAAGTTTCCAAACAGATGAATCTGGGTCAATGGTTGATCCAGTATAGAGGTAGCTCAATTTGATGGTATCGCCTAAATCAAAAACAAATACATCGTTTACATAATTTACAATAGAAACATCTACTACTACCAGATCATAAATCGTGAATGTATCCTGCAACTTACATCCTGTATTATCAATGACCTCAATGGTATAATCCCCAGGAGTCAAATTATTAAAGACAGGAGAAGCAACGGGGGCAGCACCATTCAGCGAATAAC
>DASXWI010000380.1:0-2835 GCA_036503755.1 Saprospiraceae bacterium
TTTTATAATATCTGCGCCATGTTCTCTTGCAGTAGCAATCTCTGTGAGTGTTCCACACCCTGGAATCCAGTGAATATTATGTTTCTTACACACATCACTCATCTCTGTTTTCAGGATTGGTGAAATAATAAAATCTGCACCGGCATCAATAAATTTCTGCGTTGTTGTACCATCCATAACCGTTCCTATGCCGATGGTCAAATCCGGAAATTGGTTCCGATTTTTGATGATTTGAGTGAAGACTTCCAATGCATTGCTTTTTCGGTTTGTAAACTCCAGCACACGCATGCCGCCACGGTAAGCCGCCTCAACAATTTTGAGTGTTTGGTCAGCATGGTCGTGTGTGAACAAGGGAACAATTCCTGCCTCCCTAATCTTGCTGGTTACCTGATCTTTACTAAGTTTTGTCATCGTAAAAGTTTGCCGGTGTTCTCACCTTTTATTAATGTTTCAACTTCCTCAACTGTCGCCAAGTTTACATCTCCTTCAATAGAATGCTTGAGTGCACAAGATGCTGATGCAAATTCCAGTGTTTTCTGATCATCATATCTCTTTAACCAGCCATAAATAAGTCCGGCCATGAAGGCATCTCCGGCTCCTACCCTGTCAACAATGTGAGTAAGATCATACTCCTTGGAACTAAGAAGTGTACTGCCATCGAAGAGCACACCATGAATTTTATTGTGAGAAGCACTAATGGTGTCGCGATGTGTGAAGCTTATATTTTTGATTTGAGGATTTTTATTAATCACTTCTTTGCAAACCGAAGCATAATCATTTCCCTTAATACCCAAACAATTTTCGATGTCAGAAATACCCGCAATCATGTAGTGAGTTCCCCTTATTAAAGATGGCATGATGTCGCGAGCATCTTTTCCATATTGCCAGAGATTTCTTCTATAGTTAATATCGCCCGAAACTGTTACACCATGTTTATTGGCAGCTTCAATGGCTTCCTTACAAACATCTGCAGCTCCTTGAGAGATAGCAGGCGTTATCCCTGTCCAGTGAAACCAAGAGGCATCATTCATCACAGCATTCCAATCGATTTGTCCCGGCTTGATAAAAGAGAAAGCAGAATGAAAGCGATCGTAAATGATTCTGGGAGGTCGTTGCATCGATCCGTTCTCAAGAAAGTAAAGTCCCAGTCGTTCATCACCAAAGACAATATGATCCGTATTTACATTGTACTTGCGCAAGTGTTGCACAACGGATTTGCCAAGGTCATTGCTGGGCAAGCGTGTAACATGACCTGCGGGAATACCAAAATTTGAAAGCGCAACACTCACATTTGCCTCTGATCCTCCATACACTGCCTGAAATGTTGTTGCCTGGGTAAAACGGCCATTCGCGGGAACCGAAAGCCGCATCATAATTTCACCTAAGGTGATTACGCTCTTCGCCATGAATTACTTAGTTTCAAAAACTAATTTTACAACAAAATTGTATTTCATCCGATGCACAAGTTTACAATTTACCGTATATTGTGCAATCGATTGCGCAATATAGACGTTTTCTCAACATGGCAAACAGATTTCTTAAAATTAACCCCTCTGACAACGTTTTAGTAGCACTTACCGACCTGAAGGCTGGAGAGAACATTACATACCAAGGCAAGACATTTGCGCTGACCGATGATATTCCTGCCAAGCACAAGTTTACCGAGCAAGCATTGCAGCCAGAAGATGAGATTTATATGTATGGCATCGTGGTTGGAAAAGCAATCAAACCCATTACACAGGGCGGAGCGATTGGAACACATAACATCAAGCACAAGGCCTCTCCTTTCTCAGGAAGGACAAAAACATATTCATGGACACCTCCAGATGTATCGAAGTTCGAGAACAAAACCTTCATGGGATACCATCGTGCTGATGGACAAGTAGGAACAGCCAACTATTGGTTGGTGATTCCATTGGTCTTCTGTGAAAATAGAAATGTCAATGTAATTCGTCAGGCATTTGAAGAAGGCTTGGGCTTCACCAAACCAGAGCCTTATAAGAACTACTTGAATGAACTCATTGATCTTTACAAAGAAGGGAAAACAGATTCTATTCAAAACGCATCACTGCGCATTGAAAAATCAAATGGGAAATCGCGGCTGTTCAAAAATATCGATGGCGTGAAGATGATGTTGCATGAAGGTGGCTGTGGCGGAACGAGACAAGATGCAGAAGTGCTTTGTGCCTTGTTGGCTGGATACATTCACAATCCGAATGTTGCAGGTGCTACTATTTTAAGCCTGGGTTGTCAGAATGCTGAAATAAAAATTCTTCAAGATAAACTTAACAAGGTTGATCCGGCGAGATCGAAACCGGTTATTATTTTAGATCAACAACAATCAGGAACCGAACAAGAGTTACTATCACTTGCTATTCAGAAAACTTTTCTTGCATTAATTGAAGCAGATAAGATTGAAAGAAAACCTGCACCATTAAATAAACTTACAGTTGGACTCAAGTGCGGTGGCTCCGATGGATTTTCTGGAATCTCGGCCAACCCTGCTATTGGTCATACTTCTGACTTGTTAGTGGCATTGGGAGGAAGTACCATTCTTTCCGAATTCCCTGAACTTTGCGGAGTTGAACAGGAAATCATCAATCGTTGTGAAGAAGACTCAGCTGGAGAACTATTCATTAAGCTGATGCGCACCTATGCCAGTGCAGCTGAGGCGGTTGGGTCAGGCTTTGATATGAATCCATCTCCCGGAAATATTAAAGATGGATTAATCACTGACGCGATGAAATCGGCTGGCGCTGCGAAAAAAGGCGGGACGTCGCCTGTAGCCGATGTATTAGATTATACTGAATACGTTAGAAGGCCAGGACTTACTTT
>DASXWI010000381.1:0-3431 GCA_036503755.1 Saprospiraceae bacterium
ATATACACTGAGGCCAATACATCATAATGTTTTTCATAACCCTCCTCCTCAATCTGGATGATCAACGGGCTCATGGCCCCACTTAATTGATCTGTAAACTGCTCTATCGCTTCACGATCTTCTCTTGTGGCTTGCGCAGTAATAAATGGAGGGCCAAATCGAACAACTACATCTGTTCCCGGCAAACGTGGTTCCGTAAAATTGACAGCCACAGGCAGGATGGATAATTGTTCCCCTTCCTTAATGAATGGAAGTGTACCAAATGCAAGATGAGCAGTACCTCGCTGTATGGGTCTCATTTTTTTTTCAAGAATGGTCTTGGCTTCCGGAAAAATCAACACTGCTTCTCCATCGGCAAGCTTTCGGTAAGTCAGTTCAAAGCTTGATGCGTTTTTACGGAGATTGCTGATCCCGTCCTTTTGCCGGTAGATGGGAATCTGGTTTGTCCAATTGAATAACCATCTGAATTTGGGATGAAACATATCCCCGCGAACCAGGTAATGCAAAGGCCTTCCAAGGACCGTGCCCATGATACTCGCTTCAAGAAAAGCACTCGGATGATTGCTGGCCACAATCAGTGGGCCTTTACGGGGTATATGTTCGATGCCATAAACGACCGTTTTTCTGAAATACATGCGTAGAAAAATCGTCGCCCAAATCCTGATTATCTGATAAACCATAAAGAAATCCGAACTTGCTGCCCGGCAGGCAAAGATATGTCAAACAAGCTACTGGTAGTGATCGGAGGCCCCACAGGGGTAGGCAAGACGGATGTGGCTATCCGGGTGGCTCGGCACTATCATACTGAAATCATCAGCGCCGATTCCAGGCAAGTTTATAAAGAACTTAACATCGGTGTTGGACGACCTTCTCCTGATCAACTTGCTATGATCCCTCATCATATGATCGGCCACGTCAGCATATTTGAAGATTATACAGTTGCTGAGTATACCGATCAAGTTCTTTCTTTGCTTGATCAATTATTTCTAAAACATGACATCGTCATCCTCACCGGAGGAACAGGGCTGTATATAAAATCAATTCTTGAAGGATTTGATGATATCCCCGAAGTTGATCAGGATATCACTGATAAGTGGACATCTTTTTGGAATGAAAATGGTATAGAAGCCATCGCTGGTGAATTAAAGAAAAGAGATCCCGTCTATTTTGAAAAAGTAGATCCTGCAAATCCACGAAGAATCATCAGGGCGCTTGCTGTTTGTGATTCCACAGGAAACCCTTTTAGTTCTTATTTGAAAGGAGAAAAACAAGTCCGGCCATTTACTATCCTTCCAATTGTTCTCGAACTTCCCAGAGAAGAACTCTATGCACGCATAGATCAACGTGTTTCAAGTATGATAACACAAGGATGGGAACAGGAAGCAAGAAATCTTTATCCACATAAACATCTCAAAGCGCTCGATACCGTTGGCTATAAAGAACTCTTCTCCTACCTGGATGGTCATCTTAACCTGGAAGAAGCTATTTCTGCTATTCAACAATCCACACGCCGCTATGCCAAAAGACAGATGACCTGGTGGCGGAACCAGGGTCATTGGTTGAGCTTTAACCCGAACGATGCTCTTTCCATTATCAATATCATCGACGATTATTTTGAGCAAGGAGCCAGGAGCAAGGGGCAAGGAGAAAATTTCTAAAACTATTACTGCAACCTGGTCATATTTTAAGGTAGAAAAGACACTATACAATAAGTGCATTTAATTACTTTAAAACGCAGCCTATGAATCGATTTCGTTTTGAAGATCTCGAGATCTGGCAGGAAGCCATTGAAATAACAACACTTTTGTTCAGAATTGCAGATAAACTTGAAGCGAAGAAACTCTGGAGATTTGCAGATCAAGTCAGGGGTGTTGCCTTAAGTATTCCCAATAATATATCAGAAAGTACAGGAACAGAAATGCTAGGTGAGCAGACCCAATTATTAAGATATTCAAGAAGAGAATGCTACGAAGCCGCAAATCTCGTTGTTATACTTGCGAGTGAAAAACATATTACCTATACAGAAAAGGAGAAATTATATGAAAGACTTCATGTTCTCAGTAAAAGAATTACCAGCTATTCAAGATCACTTAAATAAAAAGCACGGTACACCTTGCCCCTTGCTCCTTGCCCCTTGCTCCTTGCCTAACGCCGCCACCAGGCGGCGAAAATCGCCGCCGCTGATGCTACATTCAAACTTTCTGCACCAAGGCTAAAATTCGCTGGAATGGCAAACACATCCTTCACCTGGTGCGAGATTTCTCCCGAAATGCCAAGCGATTCATTTCCCAGTACGATGATACCATCTTGCGGAGCCGTTAATTTGAAAATATCCTTGCCTTCGGTATCACATGCATAGATTTTTCCATCTCCGATACTCATGAGGTTAATTACATCCATAGTGCATGATTTCACGCGCAAGGCGCTGCCCATGGAGGATTGCAATACCTTATGATTATAGATATCCACACAATCCGGAGACATAATCACATAATCCAATCCAAACCAGTCCGCAATTCGGAGAATTGTTCCAAGATTGCCAGGATCACGAATTGCATCCAGGTAGAAAATCCGCAATCCTTGCACATTTACTGGCGGATTTATCTCTACCGGTAATTTGCAAACTGCAAGCACACCAGGCGGTGTAGACATCTGGGAAAGCTGATGCATTTGTTGAGGAGTAATCTGGCACAATAGGTCCTCTGACGTAGATTCAGTCAGAATATCCTGGTAATCCGGATTGGATACATAGACAGATTCAACCAACTCTGGGTGCCCGGAAAGCAATTCCCGGGTGATTTTCAGGCCTTCTACTATGAATTTGTCATACTTTAGCCTAAACTTTTTATGTTGAAGGGATTGTATGAGTTTGATCCGCGCTTTGGATAATGGCTCCATAAAAAAATATTATCAATCAGGAGGTCAGATGCGTATCGCATTATGGGGCACCGGGTTGACACTACTCCTTCTCCTTTCCTCCTGCAATAGTAAAAAATATCTTCAGGATGATCAGTCCTTTTTGATGCGTAACAAGATTGTCCTCAAATCAGACTACCCTATTGATAATAAAGCCGAATTGAGTGAACAACTCTATACCCTCTATAGGCAACCTCAAACCAAATACGCACTTATTGTCCCCAGGCATGTCAATTACTATAAATATCAGAATAGCCTGGCCAAAAGACCAAATCGCAAAAAATGGGATGAAGAAAAACTGATTAAAAATCGTCCGGTCATCTTTGACTCCCTCAAAGCAGACCAAACAAGGGAATCCCTCCAAAATTTTCTCGGCCTTAAAGGATATAGATCCGCCTATGTCACTTATGAAGCGAAAACGTCAGATAAGAAAACCAAAGTTGTCTATCAGGCTAATCCCGGACCAAGGTTATATATAGACACTTTGTCAATTATCACCCATGATACGAATTTCC
>DASXWI010000382.1:0-4244 GCA_036503755.1 Saprospiraceae bacterium
TGGTAGAGAGGTTGTTGATCATGGAATAATCTTTATGGATAAAGTCTGCTGATTTAAAGAAAATATGAATTCTGTCATCTTCGTTGATGGCAGAATTTTTTTTTATTGCTTTTACTTGGAATATAGCCTGGCTGAAGCTGATCAAAATGAACAAAGAAATCAAAATGCGTTTATTTTTTCTAGTTGCATTGTTTCTGCTATTGACTTGGAAAGCCCAGGCTCAGGTGCAAGTTTCATCTACTGGTGGCAATAACGGCCCTGTCGTATATTCGACGCTGAAAGAGGCATTTGATGTCATCAATTCAGGGGTCCATACCGCTACAATTACTATAGAAATTTCCGGTGATTGTGTAGAGCCTCTGAGTGCTATACTAAATGCAAGTGGAATGGGAGATGCTTCATATTCCAGCATCCATTTGAGCCCAGCGGAAGGTGCTGCGGTTTCGATTAGTGGAAATATTGCCGGTCCTTTGGTTGACCTTAATGGTGCGGATCAGGTTATCATCGATGGGGATAATGGTGATGGTTCTGGTCTTCTATTTGAAAATTCTTCAACTTCAGCTACCGCCTCTGTTATTCGCCTTATCGGAGATGCGTCATTTAATACAATTCAAAATTGTACCATTAAAGGCGCGTCCGGAGGAGCCAATTCGGGAAGTTTGTTTTTTTCAACAGGAATATTGACTGGAAATGACAACAATATCATTGCTCACAATCTCATCACTTCATCAGGAACGAATTTCGCCGTACACGCTATTTATGCAGCTGGCACAAGTGAATCTGTAGCTAATAGTAGTATTACAATCGATTCTAATTTAATCGCTGACTACTTTCATCCTTCCATAACCTCTAACGGAATTCATATCGCGGCTGTGGGTAATACCAACTGGACGATTTCAAATAATCGTCTTTATCAGACAGCAGAACGAATTTATATTCCGGTTGGAACGTTGGACCTGAATGGGATACAGATTTTGGGAGGAGAGCAATACACCATAACCGGAAATTGTATTGGCTTTAGCAACCCGGAAGGAACAGGTACAACAGATTTAATTAGTAGTAATTCCAACAATCCGATTCAAATCACAGGAAGCTTTCCGGAATCTTTTACGTTTACGGGCAATTCAGCCTTTTTAAGATACTCGGCCATTAGCATGGCCTTCAAAGCTGGAGGGATCGCTTCATCTATCCAGAATAATTTGATAGGAGGTTTTGCAATGTTGACCGCTATGTATCCTTCAAGTAGTGGTGGTTCATGGTGCGGGATTTTTGTAAGCTCCGGAAATGTCAATATTGGAACCCAAAGCGGGAATGTGATTGGCGATAGTGTTTCAACAGGTGCTGTCTACCTGGTGACCACGGCAACAGGAGCAAGTGTTGTCGGAATATATGTTTCGACTGAAAATTCGGGTACAATTAGGAATAACCTGATAGGTGGCATAGAATCTGTTGGTCATTCGAACACTATATCGGGATCCTTCGTTGGGATCGATGTATATGGTGCTGCAGGTATATTTTCAGTTTCGCATAACACGATAGGAAATGAAACTCCAGAGAACATCCGGACAGGTTATACTTTATCAGGAAGCAATTTGTCGAATATGGGAGTGATGACCGCTGCTTCAGGGTCCGCTAACATTACTGGCATCAGGAGCTCAGCAGGTGGATTGACCCTCACCATTTCGAATAATGTTATTCGTGGCCTTGCCACATCGGGATCAGAAACGTCAATCACCGGAATCAACTCTGCAGGCACAATAGATAATGCAGTGGTAATTGATTCAAATGATCTCGGCACGGTCACTTTGGGCTGGGTTACTTACAGTATAGCGAGTGGCTACGCATTAGTGGGCATAAGAATAGCAGGATCTACACAAGCCACCTATCACTCGATACAACATAATTTCTTTACCGGAATATCGGACGTTGTTAATTCAACCAGTGGACATACATATATTCTTACTACAGCTGGTATTGCAGCGAATAATGTAACTCGGATTTGCCATAATACCTTTCATCAGTTGGAAACTAAAACGAAAGGAGGTGGGACATTTATTTCTCATAATTACTCCATTGCATCCACAGGAGTCCTATATATTGAATATAATTTGGTCGACGGAGGTTATACCAATACAGGAGGTGGTTCGACAAGCTCGGTTATTTTCACTTATTCCATTGCGTCAAGTGCTGCTGGATCCATCTGCAGTATTTCTTACAATGACATCTCCTATCTATCAGTGGCTGGCACAACTACCTTAACAGGCATTTATAATGCAGATGGATTCGCACCGAAACATATTGCGGTTGGCAATCTTTTTACACATTGGACTGCAGGTACAGGTTTGGTCGAGGTCATCAGCATTTCTACAACAGGGGCCCTGGGTAAATTGATCTCAAATAATATTATCTCTAACATTACTTGCCAGGGAAATGTGATAGGTATTAACTGTCCCAATGGCTATGGAGAGGGCCCTATCGAAGTAAGTTACAACAGGATTGACAGTATAGCTTCTTCCAATCCCGGAGGAGAAATTATCGGAATTACCAATTCTGGTTTCAATAATGTGGTAAACGTTAAGCATAATCTGGTCAGTTATCTATCTACTGCCAGCAATACATTAAGGGTCATTGGTATCGCCACGACCAATGTCGATTCGACCATGGTGTCCGATAATAGCATCAGTCATCTTTCCGGATCAGGAATCACGTCCACCAGCCTTATTGGTATATATGTTCAAAGCCCTGGTCATGCTGTTTTATTGCGCAATAAAATTTTCGAACTGACCCAAACAGGAACATTCAGTCCCGCTGCTCCGGTCATCAGTGGCGTTTTGATTTCCGCGGCTGTTAAAACGACCATGATCAATAATTTGATTGGCAACCTGTATGCCCCTCACACCAGTTCGGTGGATGCCATACGTGGAATCAATGTTACTTCCACATTCTTCACCGGTGCCTATTATTTCTACCATAATACAGTTTACATCGACTCCAGTTCGACGGGTACGAATTTCGGCTCATCTGGAATTTTTCACATCGGACAAACTTCGGCTACTCGGAGTACAATTTACTTAAAGAATAATATTATCATTAACAATAGTGTTCCAAACGGTACAGGAAAAATAGTAGCGCTGCGAAATTCTAATAATAATTTCGCAAACTATGTGCCCGCATCTAATACCAATGATTTTTATGCTGGTCCGGAAACATCATCCAGGTTCATATATTACTCTGGAACCACGGGCTATCATATGTCCGCTTTTCAAACGCACGTCAACCCAAGAGAAAGTGCATCTGTTTTTGAATTGGTGAGTTTTATAGATACAGTTGGAGAATCACCATTTTATCTGCATATCAATGCCGATATTGATTATGCTATTGAAAACCACGGAACCCCACTGCCAGGAATTACCACTGATTTTGATTTGGACAATCGGGATGAGTTCAATCCTGATATTGGTGCGGATGAATTTGGTGCCTGTACGAATATCATCACAAACGCTAACGATACCGGCATAGGATCTTTACGTGATCGGATCGCTTGTAGCCTGAGTGGTACAACTTTGTATTTTGACAATAGCCTCACGGATGATACAGTCACTCTTACCACCGGAGACATTTTGATTGATAAAAATCTTCGGATTATTGGTCCTGGTAAAAACAATCTTACCTTATCTGGAAACAATGCCTCTAGAATCTTTCATATTCAGCCCGGCAATTTGTTTGAACTTAGCTCGCTATCGATGAAAGATGCGAATAGTGCCATTAATGGTGGTGCACTATGGGTACAAGGCATGCTAATACTTCAGGACATTCTGTTGGAGAATAATTTTGAAAATGATCTTCCAAAAACGTTGACAATTGAACCGGGTTCCAATTTGCAGATAGACGGCGTAGTAGAGTGTAAATATTAATCATGTAGGGAGGGACTTCTACTAATACCCTTCGGCAAGCTCAGGGACCGGTCAAAATGAATAATAAATACTTGAACTTCTTCCTTCTACTTTGCTATTGGTTACTTGTGGTGAGCGTAGTCGAATCATTGGTTATTTAAATATGGAATAGCGAATATCGAAGTCCAAAGTAGAAGGAGAAGTAAAAAGGAAAAGGCGAAAGGATTCCGCTAATATCCTTCGGCAAGCTCTGAATAAATACTTGAACTTCTTCCTTCTACTTGGTTATTGGTTATGGTTATTTGAAATGTGTATGAACATTCTGTATTTGTTTTTCCGGTCCCTGAGCTT
>DASXWI010000383.1:0-8008 GCA_036503755.1 Saprospiraceae bacterium
AAGCACTTCCAGGAGACATTCCCGGTGGTTTGGCTTATAGACCTGGCCGTAGATCAAGACGTTCATATGGTTACAACATGCTGTCGCCCGTAAAGATCAAAAATGATACCATATCGAGAGACAGTGAGACAGTAAGAGAGTAAGACAGTGAGACAGTGAGAGGTGTGGGTGGAGGGTCTTTTAAATTGTTCTTCAACACGCAATAACCATTAAAGGAAGAGGGGGGGGGTATGATCTATAATTCCCCTCTCTTTATTAGTATTCTCATGGACCCACCCGACAGAATTGCATCTTGTGCAACTCACCCCCAACCCCTCTCTTAAAAATGATTATATGTACGAATATGCCTCTGTGTGGAAGAGAGGGGAGTTATAATCTTTCACTCCCCTCTCTTCCTATGAAAATCTGTTTCTAATGATCGATACTTCAGTAAGAGAGGGGTCGGGGGTGAGTTTGAGTGAAAGCAATGCATAAGTGGGATACAAGCTTCGAAAATCTGTATAATTGTACGTGTTTAAAACCGGACCTGCTCTCACCTTTGGGCTCTTTACCATTTTGGTCTTTATCTCCTTGTATGGGTACACCATTTTTACAGATGGGATGTTCTTTGATGGGGTCTTTTATGCTGCTATAGCCAACAATCTCGCAAATGGCATTGGGTCGTTCTGGGAAATGCAATACACGACGACATTGCATACTTCTTTTCATGAACAACCGCCTTTTGTTTTATTTCTTCAATCCTTGTTTTTCAGGATGTTGGGTGATTCTATTTTTGTAGAGCGGCTTTATTGTTTCTTATTTGTCTTATTGAACATTTATCTGATCATAGTGACCTGGATTGAGGTCGTCGGAAAAGAAAAAAAATATTTTTGGTTGCCTGTGCTTTTGTGGTTGTCCATTCCTTTGAATTCATGGACATTTCAAAACAATCTCATCGAAGTGACGATGAGTCCTTTAGATCTCTGTGCTGTTTATTTTATACTTCGTGGATGTCGCCAGGGATCGATGCATTGGTTTGTTCTTGGTGGGCTGTTCACATTCCTTGCCTTCTTCAGCAAAGGATTTCAGGGTCTTTTTCCTTTAGCCGCACCTCTGTTGTATTGGATCATATACCGGACTCATAATTTTTCCAGGGCTATTATACAGACAGCTATAGTTGCGGTAATACCAGCTTTTATCATTAGTATGTTGTTAGCCTATCCCCCTGCACGATATTTTTTTGAGTTATACTTCGAGCGTAGACTTGGAGGGACATTCAATCATTTGCAGGACACTACCAGGTCTCACTTCTATCTACTATACAAGTTGGTCATGGAGATGCTTGTTCCGGTGGCTGTTTGTTTGCTCATATGGTTAATCGCCAGAAAAAACACAGTGCATGCCATCATAGATAAAAGGCAAGCTATCTTCTTTGTTGGTATCGGATTGACCGCCTCATTGCCCTTGATGGTTACGCTAGAGCAAAGACCGTTTTACCTGGTCACATCTTTTCCATATTTCATTTTAGGATTAAGCTTGATGGTGCTGCCTACTGTTGAAGCGTTTATGGAAACATTGAAAAAAAGGAATTGGCATGTACCCAACATTTCTCTTGGGGTATTGATCTTACTAGCTGTAACATTTATTTCAATCAATGCCAAAAATCCAAAACGTGACCATGACCTTATTGCAGATCTTGGAAGTATCCAACGTATTATTCCAAAAAGAACCACCATCAGCATTTCACCTGAGATAGAAACACGTTGGTCTTTACATGCCTATTTTATGCGGTACAATACTATAAGTCTTGATGACAAGAATAAACACCTGTACTTTCTTACGTTCACTGAAGGGTCTGCTCCTGTAGATAGTTGTTATAAAGATTTACATCTTCCTTTGAAAATATTTAAACTTTATGAATGCAAGTAAACTGCTTTCGAAATGCATGAGCAGAACTCACTCCTTAACAGCTTCATGACTCATTCGACAGAATTGATTCATGTGTAAGTCACCGCGGGATGTGGTCGCAATCAAAGCACAAGATCTGGTCGATAGGGAGAGGAAATGATTTTCCAATCATTACATTTTAACCATTCTCGTTACATACCGGAAATCACCGTTACCTAAGCTAATGTAATAAATACCTGATGCCAGGTTTTCTGTGCTGATCCGTTTTTGATTTAGATCCGTTGGAGAAACGGTGATCGATTCCTGTAGTATGCCATGGGCATTATAAATGTTCACCTTTGCATCTTTTTGAAGAATAAAAGACCATTCCAATATGATACTTTCATTGGCTGGAATAGGATAGACTCGCAGTTGTTGACTATTTTCTTTTAATCCACCTGCTGATTCAGTGGATACGGTTTCACATGTTTCAGAATCTTTCAAAGTAAAAGTGAATTGTCGGATTACTTTATCATTTGATCCATCACTGGCATACCCAATCAATGTACCTGATACTTCCATCGGCTCGCCCGTATTGTTTACCAATGGTGCTTCTATCATGAATCCGTTATCACCTTGATTAATCGGATAAGGAACTGCCCAATACGGGCTGATATTCCATTCCCAACGTAATATATCAGGTTCATCGAGAAGGAATTCGAAAATATCACCTGAACATAATTCCGGAAGTTGTTCAATAGCAGAGATAGACACACGTCCACATTTTGCCTGCAGGCTGAGTTTGACAGGGTGATCGAGCGCGCATACAGAACCTGATCCTGTCCAGGCACCCGTTTCTCCATCAGCAAAAGTGTAAAAGCCGATAGTGAGATCTGATCGTGTGGAATCTACCATACAATCCGGAAGACTTCTTGTGGTAAGATCAAAACAAAAACTCCAAGGTCCCATTGGGCCTCCGCATGAATTACCATCACCCCAATCTCCACGAATTGGAGGTCCTGGAATATTACAACTTCCATTGATACCATATGCAAACCAACCTCCCGGGAGTATGGTGCCTAATGGTGCACCCCAACAAGGGTTACAACATCCACCACTGATACTTCCACTTGGACAATCCACTTCGTGCTGACTGTTGCACATGTCTAATGTCCCGTTGTTGTCCAGGTCACTGACATTGACATTTGGACGATCGTGATGGTAATCGACGTCCGTAAACCAATCCCAGGTAGCTGTACCATAAAGACCATTTCCAATTTTTCCGATCGTATCATTATTGATCAAGGCGCCTTTCGGTTGACCGACAGCTGTAAAAGAAGAAGGATCCCATCCATTTCCAAATGCTGGCACGATTCCCTGAAACCATTGACATCCATTATCAAGGGCGGTATATTCATTTACATTCAGACAAATGCTGATTGTTTCACCCGGATCAAAAGGTCCTTCCAATGGACCTCCATTTGATCTCGATTTTATTTCTATATCCCGATCTATAACACAATTGAAAGCCTTTGACTGGGTATTGACACATAGTTCGAAATTTCCACCAATGCTATTAATTGAACTAATGGCTAAATAGTAAGGAGTACTTGCACCCACCGCAGTTCCAATAGCTTTTGCCTTACCATCTGCACCCATGATACATTGTAGATAAGAACCAGTTAGTGGAACCTGTGCCAGATTATTACAACCCCCTAAGTCCTGAAATAATGCGATGGATGGCGATTCAATTTCTGTACTGGTGACTTCTATATTGAGCACAGTAGCTATACCGTCCAGGGTAAGCTTGTACCATACAGTTGGAAATGTATTCATCCCACATCCAATGTCTAAAATTTCCGGGGAGGCAAATTGATTACATCCGGAAATACAGACAAACCCTTCATCGGATACAACACCGGAAATGGTAATCGCCTGTTGACAGTCATCATTGATTGTACAACTATCCGGTCCCATGGTGGTAAAAGCCATAAGAGAAGATGATATCAAAAACAGGGGAGAAAGCAATGAAGTGAGTAAAATGGTCTTCCGTTTCATAGGCTTTTATTAAAATGGCTTTAAAAATACCCTTTTTCCATGATAGAGGTCCACGAGAACGGAATGGCTTTCTTGCATTTCCGCCGCGAATCCACGCGAATTTTAACGAATTTGCTTCTCCATTTTAAAATGCCCTATGCCCTATGCCCTATGCCCTATGCCCTATGCTCTATGCTCTAAATCTTAACCAATTTTGCCGCGAAAACTGTTTCTGAAGTCCGAAGGATGACAACATAAATCCCACCTGGAAAATGTCTGACATTCGTCATTAACATATTCATTTCGCGCTCCTGATCTGTAAGCGTTGTTTGCTGGACAACATTTCCCTTTGTATCAAGTATATCCATGGATGTAGCACCTTCAACATCTTTTGGCCATTCGACTTGTACAAAGTCTGTAGCCGGTAGCGGATACACTTTTAGTTGATCAGGTTTGGCTACGAAAGTAGGGCTGGCAAATGGGTTTGTTATTTTTCCAATTTTAATAGGAGGATCTTCAAAGGTGTGATCTTCATTTGAGTCATCATCGGACATGATCGTATCCAGCTGACATGGGATGACTTGCAAATAAATATCCTGTTGAAACATACAGCCGAGACTATCCACAATATGAAGATTAAAAGTTGAGCTTTCGAAGGGAGGGAATATATCAATTGATGATGTTGTATCACCACCTGGATTCCACAGAAATTTGAAAGGGGCTAGTCCACCTGTTACGGGTGCTGCAGAGACCATCAGTGTATCTTTATCTCTTTCACATACATAAAGATAGTCCGACAGAGCACTCCGGATCTCCGGATAGAGAATGAAACGGACTTCTTTGGTCACGATATTTAATGGATCTCCGTCATACCCTGCGAAACTGTAGATGACTTCGATCGGTGTTGAAAGAGGATTGACCAGGCTATCGTGAATTGCATATCCGTTGTCTCCTTCTTTTGGCGTGGTTAGGCCAAGCCATGAAGGTGATATTCCCCAGGTCCAGGTTTCAATTCCAGGATGGCTGATAACGTAATCAAAGATGCCTTCCGCACATTTGTTTTCTTCATGTTCAACACCAAGGTTCATAATCTGCGTACACGTTATCGGGAAGGTTCTCTTAACCGGTTGGTCTAGGGCACAAACAGAAGCTTCTCCGATCCAGGAACCCGTCTCTCCATCAGAAAAAGTGAAAAACCCAAGACTAAGATCACTGGTTGTCGGATCTTCCTGGCAATCAGGATATGATCGGACGATCAGATCAAAACAAAATGACCAAGGTCCCTGTGGACCGCCACATGAGTTTCCATCGCCCCAATCAACTCGTATCGGAGGTCCGGGAGTATTACATGAACCATTTATTCCATAAGCAAACCAGCCAGGAGGTAATATTGTACCAAGCGGAGCACCCCAACAGGGGTTGCAACATCCGCCTTGTAAACCTCCATTATCTGGACAATCCGGATCATGTGAAATACTGCACATATCAACCGTTCCATTTCCATCAAAATCTCCTACTTGTCGCAAGGGGTCATCAAAATGATAATCCACATCTGTAAACCAATCCCAGGTGGATACACCGTAAATCCCATTGCCTGCAACACCAATCGGATTACCATTAATAGTCGCATTTAAGGGTTGAAGGTCCGCATCAAATGAACTGGGATCCCAACCATTTCCAAATACAGGCACAAGCCCCTGGAACCATTGGCAGTCATTATTGGCTGCTGTGTAGGAATAAACATTCATGCATACGCTGACTTTCTCCCCGGGAATAAATGGACCGGATAAATCACCGCCAAAAGAACGTGCTTCCACAGTTACTTTGCTATTGGTTACACATTGAGATGCTACAGAAATCGTATTGACACAAAGCGTAAATGAACCTCCAAGACTGTCGAGGGAACTCACTGCGATAACATAATTGATGTTTGATCCTATATCTGTTCCAAAAGCTTCAGCAACACCATTCATGCCTACCAAACAAGGTAGATTGCTTGTTGAGATGGGGATAATAGCAAGGCTATTACAATCAGAAAACATTTGATAAAGCGTGATGACCGGAGACTCAATCTCACTGCTGCTGACCTGGATATTCATTAAGGTCCCGCCTTCTGTGAAAACACTGTACCAAACCGTAGGAAATACACCTATATGGCAGGCATTGTTAAAAATCTCTGGGGTAGCATTTAAATTACATCCTTCAATGCATACAAATTCGCCATCCGCCACTACATTCTGTATGGGAATGGCTGTTTCACAAAGATCATTGACCGTGCATGTATCTGATGTGCTTGCAAATGCTAATAGTGAAGAGGATGCAATTACGAGGAGAGAAAACATTGCAATTCGTAAAGTGATCTTCCGTTTCATAATCTTGAATTAAATGAGCCTTGAGGTTTTCTAAAAATAGATAAATACTTCAGATAAAGGCTATCAAGTCCATTGATGGTGATCCAGAAATTGATGATTTGACACAATTGCGACTAATTCAAGGTAAATTTTTTTGATCGCATAGTTCGACTTCGCTTACCACAAGGATGTCGCAGATGGATTTTAAAATAAATTACGCAAATTAATTAAGCACTTTTCCCTATGCTCTCTGCCCTATGCCCTATGCTTTCCGCCGCGAATTCACGCGAATTTTCACGAATATGTTGTCCCATTATTAATTGCCCTCAACTTTTCCGCCGTTCTACCGTTCTTCCGTTCCGCCCAGACTTTTGCAACAGCAAAAGAAATTAATCTACGATTTCAACAATCATCTCCACTTCCACCGCAATACCGAAAGGAAGAGAATACATCCCCACTGAAGATCTTGCATGTTTTCCTGCTTCACCAAAGACAGCCACCATCATATCAGAATATCCATTCATCACTTTCGAATGTTCTGTAAAATCAGGTGTGGAATTGACCATACCAAGCACTTTGACGATCCGCTTAACTTTACTCAAATCTCCTAGTTCATGCTTGAGTACTGCAATTTGATTGATAGCAACCAATTTAGCGGCTTGATAAGCTTGTTCAACCGTAAGTTCTGTTCCAACTTTACCGGTAATAAATGTGCCATCAGGTTTACCTGGACCTTTGCCAGCCAGAAAAAGTAAATTTCCTGTGCGTACAGCATTGACATAATTGGCTTTAGGATTTGGTGCTTCCGGAAGAGTGATTCCCATCTGCTCGAGTTTTTCTTCCGGAGTTTGTGCAACGATAAAACAAGGAAGGAGAGTAGTTGCGATGATCAGTAAGTATTTCATATCAAAGTAGATTATAAACGATAACAGCAAGAGATGCACCAGCAATAGGACCAACGACCGGAATCCAAGAATAAGACCAATCACTATCCCCCTTTGTCTTTATAGGTAAAAAGAAATGGGAAATCCTCGGACCTAGATCACGCGCAGGATTTATCGCATATCCGGTAGGTCCGCCCAATGATAATCCAATGCCTAAGACAAGCAGTGCAGCAGGCAATGCATTTAATGTCCCTAAGCTATCTGAACGTGGCGAAAATGCCAACGCACCAAATCCAAGCACAAAAGTGGCGATAATCTCCGTGATCAGGTTGTACGTAGTATTGCGAATAGCAGGTGAGTTGCAAAATACAGAGCGAATCAGTTCTTTGTCTGGAGTGACATCAAAATGTTGTTTGTACATCAACCAAACCAGGCTGCTCCCCACAATGGCACCGGTCATTTGTGCCAGGATGTATGGTCCAACCAGGGACTGATCTAAATCCTTAAAAAAGAAAAGCGCTAGCGTTAGAGCAGGATTAAGGTGACCGCTTCCCCCAAAATGCACCGCGGTATACACGCCAACAAACACACCCATAGCCCAACCTAGGGTGATAACAATCCAACCACTGTGCTGTCCTTTCGATTGATTCAGCAATACGTTGGCCACTACCCCGCATCCGAAAATAATGAGCAGCATCGTTCCGAAAAATTCTCCAAGAAAATGATCTAACATCACGTATGAGTTTATGCGGTATCTGAATTCAGATTTGGAAGATAACTATTTGCCAATATAGTATACTGACTCACTTCGGCATGTATCCAGTTTTCATCTTTTCTTAATAACGCGGCCATAATACCAGCCACTAAAGT
>DASXWI010000384.1:0-2786 GCA_036503755.1 Saprospiraceae bacterium
TCGCTCATCGCTCATCGCTCACCGCTCACCGCTCACCGCTCACTGCTCACTGCTCACTGTTAGCTTATAACCTCCCATTTCGCTTTCCCTTTCTTTACAGTAGCCATAGCAAGTTTAGGAGTGCCACCTGGGTTGTCAACAACCTGACAGACATACATCTTTGTGCAATCCACCCTTCTTCTTCCGAAACCATCCCAGGATAATTTCTTACCATTTACATCTACAATAACATAGAGATATCCTTTGCCAGTCACTTTTGCATTGGCTTTATCCGTCACCCATTTTGTATCCGTACCCACGAGGTTGGAAGGTATTCCCCAACCTTTAGCATCATCTGTTCCGAAATTCACCGGTTCAGCACTGATGAGCCACCAACGCGTGAAGGCAACCATTTTATCCTCTTTATCGTATCCTTTAAAATTGACTTTAGGAAGATGATTAATGCATTGACGCAGGCAAGCCATACGTGCGATTAGTTCAGCACTCGTCAATTCTCTGAGTTTTGACATATCCACTTTACCATCCAACGCATGTTGTACCACATCCGCCCGACCAATGTCTGCGAAATTGATTTTCCATTTGCCTTCCAAAATTTCAAGGAAAGGACCTTGCACACCATCCCAGCCAAAAGTTTCTTTTTTCATCATCTGTCCGGCAGGAGAATGTTTATGAAATCCAATCTCGTCGTCAAGCAATGGAATAGCTGTTGGATTTCTGCTCCATGGATCCAAAGAACCCTGATAGGTCCTGGCCGCATCGGGTGAAGAAGCAGGCCACATCCCATTTGCTGCGGCACACAATTTCATATCCTCCACAAATGGGGAACCTAGCCCTTCTGTACTTAAATAAACATCAGTGCTTCCAGGCTTGTCGGCTGAATAAGTGATATCCCATCCCGGAGCAAAAACAGAAGAAGCCACATCGGGTAAAAACCCGGAAACCATATAACCTTTGGGTAAAGAGGGATTACCAAATTTCTGCATCTGCCCGGCAGGCATTGTATTTTTTGATTTATGGCTCAAGACCGCTGTATACGTATCAATTGATTCTTTAGCAGAAAGCAATTCAGGATTCGGAGACAATCGTGCTGTTGCCAAACTAGCTAAACCACCTTCATAGAAATTACTGACATTAACCGCTAGACCTGGAGCAACATCATAGATCATCAAATCAAAATTATCCACCTGCGGAAAGAAATCAGGTGCAGTAACTATGGAAAATCCCGGTAGGCATTCTTTGCGCAAGCCTTTGAGTGCAGCTTGATCCCCAAATGTAATCTGTGCGTTGACACTACCTTCACAAATGCTGTCTTCAAATAACGGTGCTTGAAACATTCCATCATTCAGACGTTTTTCAAACTCCCCATCTTTGAGTACTTCACGATATCCTTTTGCATCCACTGTATCTTGTTCATGTGTAATGTTCAGGAACAATGGTTGTGTTCTTGGCTCATTGTATTGATTAGGAATCTTTTGATAGCCATTCCCTTTCGTGGGAACAAGTAATTCCACATCCTGTACTTCCTGGGTATTGTAACTGGTAAAATACCTGTTACGTGAATAGCCATCTTCACCAGGAATCATAACGGGTACAAGGAAATATACAGGCTTATTATTCTCCTTCGAAATACGGATAAGTGGTTTCGGCTGAGATATGACCAGGAAGGAGGATTCTACATTGGTTATCTTTCCATCCTGCACGATGAGTTGAGAAGAATCGCGAACAGTAGGTTTGAGATTGTTGTAGAAAGTCAGTTGGGTATGTTCAACCAACTTAGCAAGTTTCTCACTCCTATGCATTTCTTTGAAATTCAATTTAGCTTCTCCAAAAAGCAGGTCGTTTTGGAATACTTTCCGAATAGGCTGAAGGAATGTCCTCTTAGCATCTTCCTTGTCATCAAATTTATCACCGGGTTTATATACCCCTGTGGTCATCAAGTTGATGTCACTGTTTTTAACGCGTTTGGCAATAAACAATCCATATCGCGCAGGGACTACCGCCGAATGCTGGACGGGAACATTATCTTTTGGCTTATTGGTAAAACAACGATTGATTTTATCAAAATTCATTTCATGTTCACCTACACGAGCAACACCGGTTCTTGAATATACCATATCTGCATGTTCGTGATGTGGTGTTTTAAAAGCTGGACGGTATTCATACGCAAAGACGGCCATGACCAGTTCTTCGTTAGACTTGACATTGTAAACAGTCTTCAAATGTTCCCACTCAGCCAAAGCATAGATGTAGTTCTCCAGGATGTCGAGTTGGGCCAGGTCAGGGTAGGCGAGGATAGATGATGATCTTACCCTGGGACTAGCCAGGGCGTGATACAACAAACTGAAAGCAGGAAATCCTGGTTTAATCAAGTTCATTCCGGCAAAGTCATCAAACCCACGGTCAGGATTGGCGGAAAGGTTTTTAAGGGTATTGGCATCCAGGTCTTTTAGCAATTCAGCGTTGAGGGCTGTACCCATTAGGGTTAAGTTGACATTGGCGATCTGCTTGAGGTAGGTGCCCCAACCATTCTTATTCAGCCATGCGACCAGGTCAGTGAATTCATTTTGCACAGTGGCACTTACCTTGGCAACATCCTTCAGGTCATTTTCCAGGAGGGAGAGGATATTTAATCCGCTTCTTCCGCTAGAAAAGGTAGTGCTAAGTGGACCAAGCGCTGCGGCAATAGCACTCAATTTCAAAAATTCCTTACGTTTCATTGGTAGTGGGTTTGTTTTTGATTTAAATGGAGAATGGTTTGATTCTAATTGGTTTTTGTCCCTGACTGG
>DASXWI010000385.1:0-3798 GCA_036503755.1 Saprospiraceae bacterium
ATAAGAGATATCTCTCTGTCAGATATGTAGCGCTCTGTTTTCTGTAGCTGCTAAAGCAGCTTCTTTAACAGCTTCAGAAAATGTGGGATGTGGATGTGATATCCTCGCCATATCCTCGGCAGATGCTTTAAATTCCATTAAGGCTACGCCTTCCATGATCAGGTCCGCAGCGCGTGCAGCAAACATATGGACACCAAGAATTTCATCTGTGTCCTTATGTGCAATGACTTTCATAAATCCTTCTGTATCGCCGCTAGCGCGTGAGCGTCCAAGGGCTTTCATTGGGAATTTACCGACTTTGAATTCAATACTTTCAGCCTTTAACATCTCTTCCGTTTTTCCAACCGAAGCGATCTCTGGCCAGGTGTAGACTACTCCAGGAATGAGATTATAATCGATATGCGGTTTTTGTCCTGCCAGTGTTTCTACAACATACATACCTTCTTCCTCAGCCTTGTGGGCTAACATCGCTCCCTTGATTACATCACCAATGGCATAGATGTTAGGCTCATCTGTTTGAAGGTGATCACCAACAATAACTTTCCCCTTCTCATCAAGTTTTACGTTGGTATTTTCTAACCCTAGCCCTTCCGTATAGGGTCGACGACCAATTGCAATCAGGCAATAATCCGTATCTAAAGTAATCACATCACCACCTGCTCTGGGTTTCATTTCCACCTTTGCTTTTGTCTTTGATCCTTTGACAGATACTACTTCATGACTCAGGTGAAAGGTAATCCCCAATTTTTTCAGCGATCGCTGCAATTCTTTTGCAGCATCTCCATCCATTCCCGGGAGAATCCTGTCGAGGTATTCAACAACTTCAACTTTAGTTCCAAGGCGTGCGAATACTGATCCCAACTCCAATCCTATCACGCCTGCACCGATGATCACCATGTGCTTGGGCAATGTGGTGATGGTCAATGCTTCAGTTGATGTAATAACCCTGTTTTTATCATACCCCATTGAAGGAGGGGTCACAGGTTTTGATCCAGTGGCTATGATAACTTTCTTCGCTTCTAAAACAGTTTCCGTTTTATCTGCAGCTACTACTTTGATATGCGAAGCATCGACAAAAGAACCATGTCCGTAATACACGTCCACTTTATTTTTCTTCATCAGAAATTTTACGCCATCGCAGGTCTGTGATACAACCTGGTTTTTGCGTTCGATCATCTGAGGCATATTCAAAGAAACTTTCTCCACATCAATGCCATGCTCCGTAAAAACATGATTTGCCTGATGAAAATGTTCCGATGAATCAAGAAGTGCTTTTGAAGGAATACATCCCACATTGAGACAAGTACCTCCAAGTGTGTTATACTTTTCGATCAACGCAGTTTTCATTCCAAGTTGCGCAGCTCGTATAGCGGCTACATAGCCTCCGGGGCCAGAGCCAATAATGACAAGATCATAGATCATGCTGGTGGATTATTTGATGAAGGCTTTTCCCCACCATCCGGGCGAGGGCCTCTGTTACGATTACGGTTTCTGTTACGATTGCGATTGTTGCCTTCTCCTTTTTGGCGAGGTTCCTGAGGTGGTGCGTTCGGATCTCTTGGTTCGCGTGGTCTTTGATCGCCTCTCGGTGCATTAGGATCTCTTGGTTCGCGTGGTCTATGATCACCTCTCGGTGCATTAGGATCTCTTGGCTCGCGTGGCTTTTGATCACCTCTCGGTGCATTCGGATCCCTGGGCTTTTGATCGCCACGTGGCCTTTGATCATCGCGACGTTGCTGATGCTCCCGCTTTGGTTGATTAGGCCGGTCTGATGGTTCACGTTTTTGTTGTGGCTGTTTCTGCCCACCTCCTTGCTGACCATCCGGACGTTGTCCTGGTTTTT
Source organism: Saprospiraceae bacterium (assembly GCA_036503755.1). Classification (GTDB taxonomy): domain Bacteria; phylum Bacteroidota; class Bacteroidia; order Chitinophagales; family Saprospiraceae; genus Opimibacter. The sequence continues at coordinate 1,844 of DASXWI010000385.1, forward strand.
TCTTTTTCTTTTTCTTCTTTTTGATATCTGGTAATTCGATATCACCCGTTACATCTGCAAAGTCCATTTCTTCCTCTGCCACAACCGCATTAGGATCCTGCAATTGATCAGGCAACTGGCCTTTCAAATTCATCGCTTTGACTTCCTTGACGCGATCAAGGGACAACGCCATTACCGTGTTTCTTCCTTTTTCAACTTCAACACTATAGTATAATAACCTTTTAAAAATATCCATCTTGATCAGTGATGATGAACCACCCTGGAATTTCAATACATCAACATCTTGTGGAAATTCATCAATGGCTTCCATGTAGGTGTCAAGCTCATAATTGAGGCAACATTTCAGTCGTCCACATTGGCCAGATAATTTTGCCTGATTGATGGAGAGATTTTGGTAGCGTGCGGCATGGGTATTTACGGATTTGAAATCAGTGAGCCATGTTGAACAACACAATTCTCGTCCACATGTCCCGATACCTCCGATACGAGCTGATTCTTGCCTCGCACCGATTTGACGCATTTCTACTTTGATCTGGAATTCCTTTGCAAAAAGACGTACTAGTTCACGGAAGTCAACGCGTCCTTCAGCGGTATAGTAAAAAGTCGCTTTACGTCCATCGCCTCTATATTCGACATCACATACTTTCATGTCAAGACCCAATGTGTGGGAAATAGCTCTTGCCCTGACCATGGCTTGTTTTTCAAGCGCTCTATATTCATTGAGTCGTTCAATGTCCCGATCATTAGCGATTCGGACGACTGGATTGGTGATGGTAGCTTCTTTTACACGTTTCTTTTTCATCTGGAGTCGCACCAGCTCACCTGTGATGGAGACTACACCGACATCATAGCCGGTTCCTGTATCCACAACCACCATATCGCGGGACTGGGCGGGATGTTGGGTGTTGTTGCGGAAAAATTCTTTGCGGGCTCCTTTTTTGAAACTGATTTCTACAATATCGGTACCGGTAGGGTCTTCAAAATCGTATACTGACAGCCAGTCGTAAGTGTTCATTTTATTACATCCTCCAGTGGCACAATGACCATTGTTCTGACATCCGTTTGGGGATCCGCTTTGGCAAGTTGCACAAGCCATACCTTAAGAGTTTATATGTTGAAGGCGATACGCCGCTAATTGATTTTTAATAGATACTGACAATGAAAGCCACAACAACTTAGTATTTGCATTGCGGCTTATTTTCTCATGCGTCTCCTGTAATCCCCGCAAAGTAGAGTACCAGGCTTCAGGATGATAATGTTGATGAAGGTATTTGATCATTTCACTTCCATCAACTGAATAGTTGACATCAGGATTCCCAGGAATCGCCCAGAGAATATTTCTGATAAAGGCAATGGAAAACAAGGCAAATTGTTTCTGTTCCTCTTTTTCCTGGCTTCCCATTTTATTAGACCACGTCGTCAACTCATGACCTTTGCGGGCAATAATGGCCCTGAACCATGCAGCCATTTCATCCTTAAAATTCATCATGGAATTATGAGCCAGTGCTAAAGCCCTACCCATATCATTGACAGATTGTCGGGCGATCAGCGGGGCTTCTGTTCTTTCAATTTTATAATCCTCGACCAGCAAGCGAAGGATTTCATTTTCTTCCATCGGTGGAAAAAAAACCTGCATACATCTTGACCTGATCGTAGGTAATATTTGTTCGCGCTGATTAGTCACCAGAATGAAATAGGTGTGCTCTGGTGGTTCTTCAATCATCTTGAGCAAACGGTTTCCTTCTTTTGCAAGAAACTGTGCCATCCAAATGATCAACACCTTATTACCACCTTCAAAAGCCTGGAGACTGAGATCAGCAGTAACGTGTTGAATATCTTCTTTATGAATATCAACTTGCTTTCCTTCAACATCGCAAAACTGTGTCCATTGAAATACATTCAACCACGGATTAGTCGCGATGGCATCGCGCCAGTGATCAAGGTATTCGGTGGTC
>DASXWI010000386.1:0-2328 GCA_036503755.1 Saprospiraceae bacterium
GGCTTTCGCTTCGAAAGGATCCATGACGCTTTTACGGAATGTTTCCAATTCAGCATTGGCGGAAGGCACTTTTGGATGGGCTTCGATAAGTTGACCTGAATTGATATAGCCAAATTTCTGGGCGTTTGTCACCTGGGCGGCCATGAGTAGGCTGGTAAGAAAGAGGAAAGACAAAATGTTCTTCATTGTATTTGGATGTTTAGTCCTGTCGCCAGGAACATGAAACCGTCTTAGATTTCCCCTAAAGGGGCCTAAAAATAGTGTTCAAAGCATGAAAAAACGTGCTTTTTTACAGAAAATCGCTTGAAAACCGGATAAAACAGGCACGGTTCCTGATTATTGGGCCAGGAAATCAAAACGTACTGTCCAGGAAAGGTCAGGCTTCTTTTTTGGTTTCTTCGATCGCTTTGCGTTCGGATTCCCGCATACCTTCCTTGATTTCGGATTCGATACTGTTGCGGGCATTATTGAATTCCCGGATACCTTTTCCCATGCCACGCATTAATTCGGGTATTTTTTTACCCCCGAATAAAAGGAGAACAACAAAGAGGATAATTACCCATTCCATACCGCCCGGAAGACTTAGAAATAAAAAAGTCGTCATTGTGAAAATGATTTAAGAGCACCAAAGATAAGGGAAAAAGAAGGAGGATAGAGGGTTTTGTGTGAATGTAAACTAAATAACCCTCCCCTGATTGGCATTACCTACATCTGCCTTATCCACTGAATCTATGATCAGAATCAGTTGATTGCACATTCCAGATCATCAGAAAGACTCTTGGTTTTGATAAAATTTGGGTAATGAACTGGTATTGTCCAATTCGGATAAGGGTAATTCTTTCTAAACCAGCGTAATCATGAAAAAGAAGTCAATTCCTGCTTTGCTGTCTATAGGGTTCTTACTACTCCATTCTTTTTCAATTCAGGCCGCCACTATAAATGTTTACGTTTATAATACTGAATTCAGCATTAATCCTCCTGGTGAACCAGTAGTTTCTGCCACAATAACACAAGGTGATTTTATTAAATGGATATGGCTGCAGGGTGGCCATACGACTACTTCCGTGGTGGGAAGCCCTGAACAATGGAATCAGCCGATTAATTCAACAAATACAGAATATATACACCAGTTTAATACCATAGGTGTATTTGTTTATTATTGTATTCCTCATGGATCTGATAATGGAGATGGTACTGCGAGTGGTATGTTCAACACAATTACTGTTTTGCCTGCGGGTTCAGGGGCTTGTTGCCTTCCGGATGGCATTTGTATTACTACCACAGAAGGTGGGTGTTTAACTCAGGAGGGTTTCTTCTCTGGAACAGGTACACTATGTGATACGACATATTGTGAGGTCACTTCGATTTTCACTGCCATCAAGGATAATATTTTATACGAAAGCGCGAATGGTGGTTTGAGTAATGGTCAAGGTATTCATTTATATACAGGAAATAACAATGTCGGGAGAAGGAGATCTGTTGTGGCATTTGATTTAAGTGCAGTTCCAGATGGTGCCGAGCTGCAGGATGCACAGTTGCAATTGTTTTGTAATTCCTCTTCCGGTATTACTTTTCCAGTTACCGCACATCGGGTTTTAGAGGATTGGGGAGAAGGAAATTCAGATGCAAGTGGTAATGAAGGATCTGGCGATCAGGCTGAGCCCGGCGATGCCACATGGTTATATACCTTTTATGATACAGAAGAGTGGTCAACCCAGGGAGGGACTTTTTCCAATATTGAAAGCGCCAGTACAGACATAAGTTCACAAGGTACAGTGTACACCTGGAGCTCAATGCAGATGGATCTTGATGTGTCCCATTGGTTACAAGTACCTGCTGAGAATTTTGGTTGGGTGTTAAGAGGTGATGAGAATACAACGACTAATACAAAACGCTTTTCAAGTAGGCAGAACGGAACATCGGACAATGATCCCAGGTTGGTACTACATTATGTTGTTCCTCCAACGGGAGCATGTTGTTCTCCAGATGGAACATGTGAGAATAAAACCGAAAACCAATGCATGATCGACGGTGGGGAATACCATGGAAATGGAACTTCATGCGAAGAAGTTAATTGTAGCATTCAGCTTACACCTTATCTCGATCCTTTACCTCTTCCTGGAGTAGCTGTTCCTGTCACTGGTCAGCAAGGAGGTGCTGCACATTACAGGATCGAGATGACAGAACAATTTCAACAATTGCATAGTGAACTACCACCAACGCGGGTCTGGGGATATAACGGAAGTTATCCAGGCCCAACGATTGAAGCTTTCCGTGACTCATTAGTCACTGTTCAATGGGTCAATAATCTTAGGGTAGCTGAAACAG
>DASXWI010000387.1:0-4212 GCA_036503755.1 Saprospiraceae bacterium
TTTTAGTTTCTCAACCGGGAAAATATTACATCACGGCATCTAATCAATGTGGTGAAGCATCTGATACTGTTTTGGTGCAATTTCTTGATGCACCGGATCCTTTTATTCTTGGACCTGACACAACGATATGTCCTGGTGAAACTGTGCTCCTTTCTTCACCTTCGGTCTTTTATGATGTGCTTTGGCAGGATGGAAGTGGTATGTTGCATTTGGTTGCGGATCATGCAGGAGTGTATTGGTTGCAATTGAGTAATGAGTGCGGTGTCCAAGCAGATACACTTGAAATTAATGTGCATGCTGAAAATCCAATTTTAAACCTGAAACCTGAACTTCTTTGGTGTCCTGGTGATCAATTCGTGCTGGATGTTACGCAATCTTTTAATGCTACATATTTATGGAGCACAGGTGCATTTACTCCTTCGATCACTGTGACAGAACCTGGTTTATATCTTGTAGAGGTTTCTTCCGCTTGTAAAACAGTGGAAGATCAATCCGAAGTAATACCGGATGAGGATTGTGAAGAGGAAGTTGATGGTAGTCCCGTGTTTTATATCCCAAATGTTTTTTCGCCCAATGATGATGGTATAAATGATCTATTCCAGGTGGCTACAGATTTACCCGAAAATATGATAGCGATGGAAGGAAGAATTTTTGATCGCTGGGGTAATCTTGTCTTTGGCTCATCGGGAATTACATTTACCTGGGACGGATATTTCAGTGGTACGCTATTGAATCCAGCAGTATTTGTCTATGTCATCACGATCCGGTATAGTACTGATGCTGGCGAGAGGGAAGAGGTATTCTATGGAGATGTTACTCTCCTGCGATAGAAATGTAAGATAGTGAGACAGTGAGAAAGTAAGATAATAAGAGGTGTGGGTTTTGAGTTTTGTTTGGTGAAGTCCCTTATGCTGCCTTCTTCTTTGGTCCGGCTTCCCGTTGTTTGACAATAAATTCATTAGAATAAATTTTCAATAACAGGATAAACATTGAGATCAAAATCGGTCCGAAAATAAGTCCAAGGAATCCAAATAATTGTAGGCCGATAATCACGCCAAAGACGGTGATCAGGGGATGGACATTGGCGAACTTCTTGGCTAGTGTGAAACGAAAGACATTATCAACGACACCGATCACCCCAAATCCAAATACCAGCATAAATATCCCCTGCCATGTATTTCCATTAGCAAAAAAGATGATCGCCAGCGGGACATAGGCAAGCGCGGCTCCAACGATGGGAAGCATAGCCACAATACATGTGATCACAAACCAAAACCACGGTTCTTTAACACCAATAATATAGTACCCAATGACAGCCACGAGACCCTGAAGGATGGCGATTAAAGGAATGCCAACAGCATTGCTGATCACCATTGTTTCTAATTCATTACCGATAAGTTTGACATTTTCATCCTTCAACGGTATATGTTCGTACAAATTTGTCTCCATTTCATCGCCGCTGACCAGCATGAAATAAAGGATGAAGTACATAAAAAATACGGTGCCCAGCGTCCCAAAAGTAGCATTGATGAGTTTTGGAATAGTCTGCGTGATATAACCTGTGATCTTTAATAAGTTTTCCTGGCTGATCAAATCGATGCCATGCTCTCTTTCTATGTTCTGAATGAAAGTTTGGAGGGAAGCAACTATTTCATTGGAATGTTCTATAGCAAAACTGATCTTGGAAGTTAACATTAAGGCGAGCGCACCGATGGGTATGAGGATGATCACAAAGGAGGCAAACATCAGCGCAGCCGCAGCAAGATTCCTTTTCCAATTCCATTTGGTCATCAACCAGATCATCATTTTACGCATGATAATATAAAGCGTCAATGCACCCAGAAATGCCGATAAGAAGGAGGCAAATTTGCTCGCCAGGATCACCCCAATGAAAGCAATACAAGCCATAAAGGCAATCTGCCTGATCCGGTTCTGATCTATCAATTGATCTGTCATATCAACTTGTTGTGGCCTAAAGATAGAAAATATGCCTACGCTACTTGTTATATTCAAACCCATGAATCTTACATGACCGTGTTGGAGTTTACTTCAACATTCCGTGTTGCAGGAGAAAACTCCTGCATCGGGAGGCCTGCTCACCGTAGCGTTCCTGCAACGGCAGTCCATGGATATGTTTACATTTATCAAAAAAATAAGAAAACCAAAAGCGCAACATCACATCTATGGGGAAAATCCTCTTTTTTGTATTACGTATTTTTAAAGGCATCCGCATGTTCTGGCTGAGGCTGACTGGCAAGACAGAATCGGACGTCCATGCTCAGCGTATCACTTCAGGAAAATCCTGGGAAGAGTTCTGCGACAATCTCAAAACCGCAGGAGCTGCATTGGTTTATCCGGGGACTCCCCGGGACACATTCCAACAAGCAGAAGGCGTACGTTATTTGTCACGCCTGACAAGAGCTGCACTCGAAGCCTACGTGGAGTACGGCGATGCCGAGTTTCCTGAATTGAGAAGGATGGTTCATGAGACCGTTAAGTTGGGAGCAGATAATCCGGATAACTATTACCTCAATGCGCAAATATCCAGTGCTTATGAATATCGGATCACTGGGAAAAGAAATACCATTGACTACATTGGGTTTTTTACGCAAAACGGAACATACGGTACTCCCGGAGGAATGGCACCTTGTGGTGTGCTCGAAGGCAAAGATTTGCAGTTGGATGCTGATGGTCGCTTCGAAATCATCATGAGCAAACAGAAGAAAGGAACTAATTGGTTGAAGATCGAAGATGCATCAAGCCTTCTCATGGTGAGACAAACTTTTCTCGACCGCCAAAACGAGACTCCGGCCGAATTGAAAATTGAAAACCTGAACGGAAACAAATTCCCAAAGCCAATTACACCCGACAAAGTGGATCAAGGTCTGTCTACAGCTGCATTGTTTGTAGCAGGGGCACCTGTGTTGTTTGCAAAATGGGCTAATGGATTTCAGAAGCATGCTAATCAATTACCAATTTTTGACCCCAACATTTCAAATGCTGCAGGTGGTGATGCCAGCATCATCTATCATCATAGTTATTGGCGATTGAAGGATGATGAAGCGCTTATCATTTCTTTTATTCCACCGGATTGTGATACCTGGAATTTTCAACTCAATAATTATTGGATGGAGTCCCTGGATTACAGGTATTTCCCAATTTCGATCAATAAGCATACAGCAGTGAAAGATCATGTTGGAAAAATAAAAATCATCGTCTCCAAAAATAATCCTGGTCTTCCAAATTGGATTGATACGTGTAACCATAATGAAGGTACCATGTGCCTGAGGTGGTACCGATTACAGAATGGGGCACAACCCGTGGTACCGGATTGCAAGGTTGTTTTGTGGTCAGATCTTAAAAGCCATGAGTGATCAGCGTGTAGTTTCAGCTTCAGGTTTTAATGATAAGCCGCTTTGGTTTAACCTGATCAATAAAGCATGGAAGCAGTCTTATTTTCTTGGTACCAAAATCAAGCTTGACAAGGATTATTTAATCAAGCTGGCGCGTAAGCAAACGGGGCTACAATTTTTTGGACAAGATTTTTGGGAAGAACCTCTTGACCGACTCCTTTATGCGATCGAACATGAAGCGCAATTGCATCCTGTCGGGAGGTTTATCACCCAACAACGAATGACAAGCTTGCTGGCTATCAGGCTGAGAGCTGAAGCAGGATTCAAAAAACATCCCGAGATTCTTGAGCAGGAGCTGTATCCAGTGCAACTGATCTGTGGCTTGCAAAGGACAGGCACTACAAAGTTGCAACGATTACTTTCAGCAGATACGGAAAATAGAGTATTGTATAGTTGGGAAGCAATCAATCCTGTGCCTCTAAGTGATCATCCTTCAGAAATAGAGAAGAGGAAAAAGGCAGCCCGAGTGAGTGAGAAAGCATTGAAGTTGATGGCACCGGGTTTTTTTTCTATTCATCCTGTTGAGCACGAAAAACCGGAAGAAGATATTCTTCTGTTGGATACAACATTTTTAAGTACGACCCCTGAAGCCACCATGTTTGTTCCTTCGTATGCTGCATGGCTCGAACAGATTGATCAATCACCAGCTTATGCGTATACCGTTAAGCTCCTGAAGTATTTGCAGCATCAACGTCCGGGAAAGCGATGGGTCTTAAAAAGTCCTCATCACATGGAATTTCCTGATTTGGCAAAGAAGTATTTTGGTGATGTTCATTATATCTGGACGCATAGGGATATC
>DASXWI010000388.1:0-6405 GCA_036503755.1 Saprospiraceae bacterium
AACATGCAATGTTCCTTTGATGATTCGTTCTTTACTGATCCCATGTATAGTGAGCGTTCCTTTCGCCCTTACGGTATATTCTCCAGGTACATCAAAAGGAATATCCTCAATAATCTTACCCTGGAAAGTACCCTGTGGAAATTGCTTTTCCTCCATGTAGTTTTCAAGAAAATGAACCTGTTGAATATCACTATTAAACCCTTCAAAACTGTTTATCCGAACTGAAAATGCAAATGTCTTTTTGGATGGGTCAATTGCCCCTCTCAACGATTTGCTTTCCGCCGTGATTGTTTCCAAAGGAGCATCAGACCTGAATTGAACTTTTCCGTTTTCTGCTCGCCATAATTCTTCCTGGGTAAATACCGGGACTACAAAACAAAAATACGCCAAGAGACATGTGGCTAAAATTTTTAGATCCATAGCTTGTAAGATAAAGGCAAAATTTCCCATTGTTTCTTTCTCTCCCACCAGGTCATATAAAATTCTTACTGGATGGGTCAAAAAGAACGATGAAAAGACTGCTATTATTCTGACCATACCGCAGTAAACGGATCAAGGGAATAAAGGATCAATGGAGCAAGGGGCATCCATGACGGCAACACCTCCCAAGTAATACTAAAGGAACGATTAGTGAAAGAAGCTTATTAACCGGGTGAAGGTTTATTCAATACAAACCTTAGTGGCTAGCCCTCCGTTCAAGGTTACAACATAAATACCTTTTGGCCAGTCGTGAACGGCCACTTCATGTTGGCCGGCTTCCAGGACACTTGACCATTGAATGGTTCCCTGCATGGAGGTGATGGCACAAACGCCCTCAACAGGTATCTGCATGTATATTCTTTCGCTGGCAGGATTAGGTCCTACAACCATTCTTACTTCACTACGACTTGCAGCTGAAGCCGAGAGCAAATTGTCCGTGCTGACCTGGTCAATGCAAACGTAGGCTGGTGTATTCATGCCAAAGATGCCAACATCACTGGATGTCATTCTGATGACTAGTGAATCTACTTCACCCAACGTGGTAAGATCTACATAGGTCCAATCTGAAAGGATATAATCTTTTGCAGATTGTGGGAATCGATAATCTGCGAGATAAATATTCAGACTGTCATCATCAATGGCTCCTCCGGAATATTTTTTAATCGTCAATAGCAAAAAGTCAGGATCCTTTCCTGATTCACCACCAAATTTTTTAGCAAATGCATCACCATCACGCATGCTCAGATATGCATACGTACTATTGGCCACATACATACCAATCATTGGTTTTCCAATCGCATTTGGTTGTAGTCGAACAACAATTGGATCGAAAATATAGCCTACTGAATAGGTTGACGTACCTAAAGCCCCTTTGCCGGGAATCGCTGAATATTGATTGAGAAAACCTGGCATCGTCCGATTTGTGTCAGCTGAAATAGCCCATCCGGACCAAAAGTCCCATTCGGCATTATAGAAATTAGGTAACTCAATTGACCCGCTTTTGAATCCTTGATCAGGAGCTGCATTATTCAAATGCTGACCAGGCAAGAGGTTGAAATTTTCAAAACCTGCCATGACCTGGGCATTGTTATTTTGTATGCAGAAGACGGCCATTAATAAAGCCGTTAAATAGATGCTTAAATTCTTTTTCATAAGCGGGGGTTCCCAGTTTTTTATACAAAGTCCTATCAACGTTGACACGGATATTAGAATCATTTTCAACCGGCTCCGGGATCAGGTAAATGTGCATTTCACACCTGCCATAAAACTTCTTCCGGGCATAGGTCGTCTTTCAATCAACCTGTATGGAACGTTCCATACGTTATCGGCTTGAAGATACAACGTACATTTGAGTTTACCCCCTCCAAGTTGATAGTTTAACCCTGCCGTCCCTATATTCCCAGCCTTCACATCCTCATTAATTCCGGGGGAATCCCCATACCAGTGGTGGTAATAATGCCCTGACCACCGCGAATGTAAAATTTTCACCCCAGCCTGAAAATTTTCTACCGGAACATAAAAAAGCTGGTCTCCAGCCTCAATCATAAACTCAGGCAATGGCTCCCCAAAAGTGGACCAGGTCAAGTCTGCTCCGGCATTCACATCAAAGGTCCAATCGTTCTCCATCCAAATTGCATGGGTCCTTATTTCCATGCCCCTGCTATAGACTTCGGTGATGTTTATTGGGGACCAATAATTGCGAACATCTTTGACAGGAGGCATCCACATGATCCACTGATTAATCGTCCTGGTAAACGCCGTAATAGATGAAAGGAAGTGTACCTTTTTACCTTCAACATCATAGTTGATTCCTGCTTCAGCTGTCCAACCTTCTTCAGGTACAAGATCCGGATTGCCTCCTGGTTGCCAATACAGATCATTCAAAGTAGGAATACGATAGTTACGGGAAATGCTGGATTTTATGGCAAAGTGTTTAATGACCGACCATTCAGCAGATAAATCAATCAGTAGTGGCGACCAATGGCCATCTGTCACTTCTTCTCTCATCTGGTATCGCCAAAGCCATTTTTCCTTGATGTATGCCATCGACATAAATGCAGCATGCTGAATGCGCGTTGTGTTGGTATCATAATTAGCAGAATTAGCACTGACGGATTCTGTGTACAAACCTCCCGTAAAATGAAGATTAGACGCAAGGCGAAAAGATGATTCACCTTCAGCTAACCATGTGTGAAAGTCATTGTGGGTATACAATGCAATGACCGTATCCTGGTAATCTATGGCTTCATCCAACCAGGCTGTCTTTATTTGCCAGGAAACTTTCTCACCACGACGAGACCATTGCAGAGATGCTCTTAGATTTTCATCTTGTTGGGCAGCGGTACTGGTGGTTTGTGTCGATGTAGGAGGAAGTTGTCGGTCTGTTTCCTGGTACCATACCCGGGCTGTGAGATGTTCACGGGTTGTAATATTCCATTCTATTTCCTGGAGCAATCCTGCATTGTCCAATTCATTATGCACCTGATTTTTTTCTGGCGATGTTTCATTCAGCCTGTAACGGTAATTATTCTCAGCGGTTTGATAAAATAGCCTTGTAGAAAACCGAAGTTTATCAAAACCATAATTAAAGCTGCCTTCTCCGAGCCATAAACCCCAGCTTCCTGCACCAAAATGCAATCCTACCTGGTCATCATTTGAAAGTGTAGAATTTGCTAATGAAATCAATCCGCCAATTGCCCCGGAACCAAATGCAGCACCATGTCCTCCATAATGAACTGCCACTTCATCTGTAAAAAAGGATGGGATCAATGCGAGATCTACTAATCCAATCATAGGATTACGAAGTGGTATTCCATTCCATAAGAGTTGTGTATGCGAAGCATTGCCACCCCGGATACCTAGTGTAGCGAGCGTTCCACTTCCGTAACTTCTCACATACAAAGGAGTCTGAATAGCGAGTACACCCGCCAGGGAATGGTATTGTCGAAGGTTCAGTGCCTGGCTATCAATACCATCTGAATGTTTACCAATGTCGGTCAGGTTTAATCTTTGCGCGGTGACCTGAATCTCATCAAGGATATTTACGGAATCGACCTGTGCAGACAACACTCTGAGGTTCAGGCACAACCCTGAAAACAGCATATAAATTGTCAGCCTCCGGAGCCAAAGTCCATGTAAGAGCATATTCAAAAGTAGACGTTTTCATGCCACTAAGGTGGCATGTAAGAGTGAAGAGTGAAAAGTGAAGAGTGAAAAGTGAAAGTTAGTCGTAGGAATGTCTTTGAATACCGAAAGAACAACCCCCAAACCCCCTTCGAAGGGGGAGAATGATTCTATTGGAAACTGGTGGCCTTTTTACAGATAGCTGACAGCTGAGAGCTGATAGCTCCTTAATCTTTCGAATTAATCAGAAATACACGGACCTCTTCGATTTTCTTGTCCGTCACCTTCTCGATGACGAATCGGTAATCATCGAGTTCGAAATCTTTGCCCATTTCGGGGATGGAGCCGGAGGTCATGACGATATAACCGGAAAGTGTTTCATATTCTCCTTCAGGAAATTGAAGGGCAGGATATTTTTCGTTGAGGTAATCGATTTCTAACCTCGCAGAGAAAAGATATTCGGATTCACTGATCTTTTCTTCCAGAAAATCTTCCTGATCGTGTTCATCTTCTATCTCTCCAAATATTTCTTCTGTAATATCTTCCAGGGTAATGATACCCGCAGTGCCTCCGAATTCATCCACGACAACAGCAATGTTATTTTTCTGGCGTGTAAAGGTTGAAAGAATATCAAGTACGCTTGTGACTTCTGGGATGTGCTGAATCGGGATGATCATTTTGTCAAGACCGACCGGATCCTGTAGCAAGGATTGATGATGAGCATATCCAAGGATATTGTCGATATCTCCTTTTGAAATAAGTATCCGCGAATGACGTGTCTCGATAAACATTCGCTTTACTTCCTCAACACCGTCTTCCACATCCACATGCACAATTTCTGTACGTGGCACCATACACTCACGTGCTTTCAGATTCTTTAGCTTAAGCGCATTCTTAAACATATCTGCCTCAAGCTCATCCTGGTCTTTCGTCAATGATCCTTCGACATAATCCTGTAAATCAAGACGGGTATAATCATCATCTACTTGTTCGATCGGTGCCCTGAAGACATATTTCATCAGCAAATTGGAGAAAGACATCATCACCCAAACCGGAAAGCGAAGAATTCTTTGAAAAAAAAACAAGGGATAAGCCATGAGCAATAATGCCCGGTTAGCAAAAGAACGGAAGATCACTTTTGGAAAATACTCTCCAAGCAAAAGGATAATCAGGGCGGAAATCAAGGTTACCAAAATCAATCGTACTGCCTTATGCTCAATGAAAGGGATGATGACTGGTTCAATGAGCAACATCATGCACCATGCATAGATGACCAGCACGATATAATTTCCAACCAGTAAAGTACTTAGGAATTGCCTGGGTTTGTTATAAAATCCGGCGATGAGTTTGCTACGATGTGTGCCCTTATCCCGTTCTATTTCAACACCTAGCTTATTAGCTGTAATAAAAGCGATCTCTGATCCTGAAAAGAAAGCAGACAATACCAACGTAAGAAGAATCAGCAGGAGAAGTGAAATCATCGCGACTTCAAAGATAGGAGGAAAGGGCAAATAAGGGTAAACGGTAAATGGTAAGGTTAAATGGTAAGGTTAAATGGTAAAGGGGTAAGGATAAGGGGTTAGGGGTTAGGGGTTAAGGGCTAGGAATATGAAAAGCTAAAGAAACTGGTCAATGGCTAGTTTTTCTGCAACTTTTGTTTTCTGTCATCAATAGTTGGACGTGCTTGGGGTGAAGGCGGTGTAGGTTTGTTTAGCGTATCCTTTGCTTCTGAATCGAGCACGGCGATATTCATATCCCCTGAGACGGCATTGAGCTCATACCTTGTAAATCGTTCGTTGGATTTGAATCCATAGCTATAGACAACACTCCCATCCGCTCTTGTGATGCGCACAAAGCGATCGGTGTAGATTTCTTTTGATTTTTCATCCCAAATTAGTTCTGGTCCATCCATTCGCTCTCCCTTATCGTTTCGCAGTACGACATTCTTCTGGACAGTGATTTTACGATTGGCCTGGTCTCTCAGCGCATAGTCGGAAGTCAACCAGCTTCTGGGTTCATTGGTCCGGTCATAGAACGTAACCTCTATCCCTTCAGGAAACTCTTCCTTAACGGATTGTTTTGTAAAAATCCTTCTCGAAAGCGGTGATTTCAGGATGAAAACGGTGTAGCTGCTATCGGTGTATACAACATCAATATTTCTTGCCTCTTCTACATTCGCCACTTTGGATTGCATATACTTGGACAAGTCCGCCTGGTCAACCACACAGGAATGGAATATCACTAGACCAAGTACCAGATATACAATTTGTCTTAGGGACATGGAAGTAAAATTCATTATCGGAGCACTGTGACTGTCCCATGATATGTCACCGGTATTTCATCCAGGAACTCAACGACTGCTACATACGTAAAGACACCGGGATTAACTGGTTTACCATGATAGGTACCATCCCATCCAAGTTGTGGTTCGTTTAAAAAGAAATTAGTGTTTTCAAACATCCTGCCTCCCCAACGGTCGTAAACTTGAAATGTTCTTACCATAGTTGCCGCCTGGTTGCCATAGACTGTGAGATAGTCATTGACATCATCCCCATTGGCTGAAAATACATTTGGAATATAAATAGGTTTGTAAGGATCAACGATGACCAGTACAGAATCTGAAGTAACACATCCTGCATCATTGGTAATCGTTACAACATACCATCCTGTAGTATGTGGCAAAGCAGTAGGACTGAGTTGGCTGCTAATATCTTCTCCGTCAAACATCAGGGTGTGGATTAAATTCCATGTTACAGTTGTTGGCAAGTTGGGAACTGGAATTGCTTCCAGATCAACTGTTTC
>DASXWI010000389.1:0-1963 GCA_036503755.1 Saprospiraceae bacterium
ATGTCAAATGGTTTATTATCGATGTATAATGTTGGCATAATTACGCTGTTACAGTTCTTATCCCTGATTTCTGTTCATGTTGATCTTTGATATATTTTTCAAAATCTTTTCTAAAATATTTGATCGCACTTTGCAACGGCTCCATTGCTCCAGGTGCTAATGCACAGAAAGTCATTCCAGGTCCTAATAACTTAGTATGCGCTTCCAACATTTCGATATCGCCCTTTCTTCCTTCTTTTAGATCAATTGCATTGAGTACTTTTTCAATCCAGGGCAACCCTTCGCGGCAAGGAGTACAAAACCCACATGACTCCTGCGCGAAGAAGTGTATAAGATTTTTAACGAACCCGACTACGGATGTCTTGTCGTCAAGCACGATCATCGTTCCTGTTCCCAAACGACTTCCGGCTGCTGCGACCGATGGATAATCCATCTTTACATCCATGTGCTCTTCTACCAAGAAATCAGTCGAAGCCCCACCCGGCAACGCTCCTCTGAATTTCAAACCATCCTGCATTCCACCAGCATATTTTTCAATCAGCTCACGCATGGTCACTCCCATTGGTAGTTCCCATAGTCCAGGCTTCTTCACTTTTCCGCTAACCCCAAATAATTTTGTTCCCGGATCATTGGTTAAGCTCAGTTTCTGGAACCACTCAGCACCGTTATTAACAATATGCGGGATGCAGCTGAGTGTCTCAACATTGTTTACGATAGTTGGTTTGCCGAACAACCCACTTACTTGTGGGAATGGTGGTTTTGCCCGGGGTGTTGCACGCTTTCCCTCCAGCGAATTCAATAGTGCAGTTTCTTCTCCACACATGTACCGGCCCACTCCAGTGTGCAGATGCATCTCAAGATTGAATCCCGATCCCAAAATATTTTTGCCGAGGTACCCGGCCTCATAAGCTTCCTGAACAGCTTTTGTGATGTTATGTGCCGCGACTTTGTAGGCCCATCTTAGAAACACAAAGGATTGATCGGCTTGTATTGCGTATGCAGATACAATCATTCCTTCAATCAACTGATGCGGTGCACTTTCAAGTAATAATCTATCCTTAAATGTTCCGGGCTCCATCTCATCGGCATTCACAATGAGGTATTTTGGTTTTGGAGCATCCAGCGGCACAAAACTCCACTTCATACCTGTTGGGAAACCAGCGCCACCTCGTCCACGTAAATTTGATTCCTTCACTACGGCCTGTACAGCCTGTGGCGTCATCCCTTTCAGGATTTTCTTCAAAGACTGATAGCCACCAACTTTCTCATACTCTTTCAGTGTGAGTGGCCGCAAGTCTTCGCGAATATGTCCTGTGAGCGGTTTCTCCATCACTCGTATTTTTTTAATATCTCATCCAATTGATCCAATGTTATATTCCGATACAAGTCATTGCCAATCATCATAGCCGGAGCACAGTCGCATGTTCCTAAACACGGATTTGGTAACATCGTAAACCGATTATCTGCACTTGTCTCTCCAAATTTTATCCCCAATTTTTTTGTTAGTTCATCTCGTAAGCTTTCATAACCCATCACCCAACAGCTAATGCTATCGCACACCAAAATAATGTGGCGGCCCACAGGCTTTCTAAAAATCATGTTGTAGAATGTAGCCACTGAATCAAGTTCTTCCGCAGTCATCTCCATATATGCTGCAACATCTTTCAGACTTTCATCTGAAACCCACTTGCGATGGTTTTGAACCACTTTCAATGCTTCAATGCACGCTGCCTGTCTGTAAGGAACGATGTGAATTGCTTCGTCTATTTCTTTTTTCTCTTCTGCTGTAAGCATTGCTATCTGTCAATATCTGCTAATACATAATCCATGGCGCCCAGTATACTCAACATATCCGCTACCGTATATCCTTTGCTGATGTAAGGCAGCATTTGCATATGAGCAAACGATGGAGCGCGCACCCTCACGCGATACGGTGAAGTATTTCCATCACTGATCGCATAAT
>DASXWI010000390.1:0-3796 GCA_036503755.1 Saprospiraceae bacterium
GCAGGAATATCCACTGTGTCCATCGGTAATACGACGGATCATCTGTGCGTACCTGGCGACTCCAGTCAAAAGAAAACCCAATGTTGTCTAATTGCGCACGATATCTTTCAATGTTATCTGTAGTGCTCTTTGCAGGATGCACACCGGTATCAAGGGCGTATTGTTCTGCAGGTAATCCAAAAGCATCATCGCCCATTGGATGCAGGACATTAAATCCTTTCATTCTTTTGTATCGTGCATAGATATCACTTGCAACGTACCCCAGGGGATGTCCTACGTGTAAACCTGCACCCGAAGGATATGGAAACATATCCAGCACATAATATTTAGGACGTGATGGGTCTTCAGTAACCTTGTAAAGATTAGTTTCTTCCCAGATCTTCCTCCACTTTGACGCAATAGCGTTGAATTCCAGCTTCATTTTGCCCTTTTTCGTATTGGGAAGGCAAAAATAGGAAAGATAGGGCAGTTGGAAGGCGACAAGACTTTGATGACTTTATTCCTCAATTGACTTCATAATCGCCTGTAAATGAGGATAATCCAGAAGATGGATGTTGGAAAAATTCTGGTTCATGCGGAATACTTATTTTACTTTGCTCAATCAAACTCATGAAATGCGCAAATTAATCTTCACGATCATCCTTATTCTGGCGGCCTATGTCGGCTATATGTATTTCTTTGGCAAAGGTGAGGATAAGGCGGATGCTCAAGCTATCGTCCGGGAGACTAAAGACCTCGGAAGAGCCGTGGGCGATTTTTTGAAAGTGCAGAAAGAAAAATATGACGATGGAGAATTTGATCAGTTAATTGACAAAGTAAGTCAGAATTTGCAAAAACTTAAATCCGATGGCAAGGAGAAATCTACAGAAGCGAAAGATGAACTTCGCAAACTTTTGAAAGAATTAAAAGAAGTAGATCCTTCCAAACTAAATGAAGAAAATCGAAAAGCTCTTGAAAAAACAATCAAGGATATAGAAGCCGAACTTGATGCCTGATTTCAGGTACGATCACAACCCTGAATAGGTCTTAGACGATCAAGAAGAATATTTCCTTTCCATGAAAATTCTTCTTCAGCATGAAAAGCTTCCAACATGATGTATTGGTATTCCTCATCCGGTGTAAATTTTATTTTATAGGTACGCCAATCTGTATGTTCGATCAATGGACTTTCAAAGATGAGTTGATCTTTCGCACATTTCGATTTTCCAATCCATACTCTTAGTTTGATAGGATTGTTGTAGCCTGAATAGGTATCAGAGTGCGCCAGGTCAAGAGACCATGCATAACAAGATCCTTTCCGCAATGTCCCGGACAATCGTTGCCCAATGACTTCCCATGTGTTGTTCTGTCTTGTAATCAATCCAACATAGGTATCTCCATCAGAGGGTTCAGTATATACGCCCCAATACCCTGGAAGTATATCAGGCGTAGTCCCTTCTTTGCAGCTCATCCATCCCTGGGGTGTAATAGCATCAGCTGGTTCTCCATCAAAAGATCCGTTAGCGATCTCTATATGTTGTCCCAATACATCACCACCAAGCGATCCAACCCCAAGGAAAAACAAAAGCATCCGCATAATCATACTCGAAATATAAGCCCTTTTGAATAAGGAATAGCGAATATCTCCTTGAATAAGGAATAGCGAATATCGAAGTCCTAAGTAGAAGGCAAAGTAAAAAGGCAAAGTCTGAAGGCGAAGTATGGTATTTTTATTCGACTTCTACCTCAACTTCAACTTCCTCACTTTTACTTCTGATTTCGATATTCGATATTCGGTATTCGATATTGGAATAAGGAATAGCGAATATCTCCTTGAATAAGGAATAGCGAATATCGAAGTCCTAAGTAGAAAGCGAAGTAAAAAGGCAAAGTAAAAAGGCGAAGTATGGAAATGCACTTCAACTTCTACTTCACCTTCCTGACCTCTACTTCTGATTTCGATATTCGGTATTCGGTATTGGAATAAGGAATAGCGAATATCTCCTTGAATAAGGAATAGCGAATATCGAAGTCCTAAGTAGAAGGAAAAGTAAAAAGGCAAAGTTCTGAAGGCGAAGTATGGTATTTTTATTCAACTTCTACCTCAACTTCTACTTCTTCACTTTTACTTCATGATTTCGATATTCGATATTCGGTATTCGGTATTGGAATAAGGAATAGCGAATATCGAAGTCCTAAGTAGAAGGCGAAGTAAAAAGGCAAAGTCTGAAGGCGAAATTTGGAAATGTACTTCAACTTCTACTTCACCTTCCTGACCTCTACTTCTGATTTCGATATTCGGTATTCGGTATTGGAATTAAGAATAGCGAATATCGAAGTCCTAAGTAGAAGGCGAAGTAAAAAGGCAAAGTCTGAAGGCGTAATTTGGAAATGCACTTCAACTTCTACTTCACCTTCCTGACCTTTACTTCTGATTTCGATATTCGGTATTCGGTATTCCTTATTCCTTAATTGCTTTCCGTTCTCCGGAAAGGAACAACTATATTTGACCTCCAATGGCAGCCGGAAGGATCATCCTCTCTGAACAGAAACTCAACCTGGTCCTTGACCGGCTGACGCACCAACTCATTGAGTATCATGGGGATTTCGCAGATTCCTGCATTGTTGGGATTCAACCCAGGGGCATCGCTCTTTCTGACAGGATCGTGGCCAGGTTACAGAAAATAGGCAAGATCAAAACCCTTCAATACGGCCTGCTGGACATCACCTTTCACCGGGATGATTTCAGGACAAGGAACGAACCGCTGAAAGCCAATGCCATGAAAATGGATTTCCTGGTGGATCACAAGAAGGTCATTTTGATTGATGATGTACTCTATACCGGGCGCACCATTCAAGCTGCTATCTCTGCATTGCAACATTATGGAAGAGCTGAAAAGATCGAATTACTGGTTTTGATAGACCGCAGGTTTAACCGTGACTTACCGATACAAAGTGATTATGCCGGGATGGTCGTTGATGCACTTGACCAGGCGTATGTAAAAGTGGATTGGAGTGACAATGGAGGTAAGGCCAGGATATATGCCAGTAAAGAGGACGTGAAATAAAACTATGGCTAAACAACAACTGAGCACAAGACATCTGCTGGGGATCAAATACATCACCCCTGATGATATTGATCTCATCTTTGAAACCACGGATCAGTTTAAGGAAGTCATTAATCGCCCCATCAAGAAAGTTCCTTCGCTCCGTGATGTAACGATCGCCAATCTCTTTTTTGAAAATTCTACCCGCACACGTATTTCTTTCGAATTAGCCGAGCGTCGCCTTAGCGCAGATACCATAAACTTTAGTGCTAGTTCCTCGTCAGTAAGCAAGGGAGAAACTTTGCTGGATACAGTCAATAACATCCTCTCCATGAAAGTGGATATGGTCGTGATGCGTCATCCTGCTCCAGGAGCACATATGTACCTTGCCTCTCGGATTAAAGCCAATATTATCAATGCAGGAGATGGTACCCATGAACATCCGACTCAAGCTTTGCTGGATGCTTATTCCATCAAAGAAAGACTTGGCAGTATAAGAGGAAAAAAGGTAGTGATCATCGGTGATATCAAACATAGCCGGGTAGCCTTAAGTAATATTTACTGCCTTAATAAACTTGGTGCTGAAGTAAAATTGTGCGGCCCTCCCACACTGATGCCAAAACACATAGAAAGCCTTGGTGTAAAAGTTGAACATAACCTTCGTAAAGCACTGGAATGGTGTGATGTGGCCAATGTCCTACGTATTCAACTCGAAAGACAGCAAACAAAATATTTCCCAAGCCTCCGCGAATATGCGATGTACTATGGAC
>DASXWI010000391.1:0-3680 GCA_036503755.1 Saprospiraceae bacterium
GCATGAATGCCATCTATACTTTCAAATCTTAATTCGTATAAACCGGCAGGAAGGTTACCCAGGTCAGTTGATGCCTTGTCCTCAAAACGTTGCATAAGACGACCATTGATATCATAGACATCAGGTTTTGAAATCACCTCATCATTGAAGTTTTCATTCAAATGAATTACTCCAGAAACCGGGTTAGGATAATAGTACGGTTCACTTGAGTTTGAAACATCTTCCACTGCACTGACAGGCTCTCTTGAAAATCTGTATAAAGTGTTTTCCGGAATAGTGGATCCCAATGCAAAATCACCGTATTCAGTGATCTGATCTGGGTCCAATGGATCACCAGCCAGAATAATGATCTCTCCAAGGACTACATCATTAGTTAAATCATAATCCTCTGCAATCCCCATGAACGGACCGTCAAATCCACCATAAGCGATTTGTGGTTGTGAGACAAAACTAGGCCCAAAATGATAAACAATATCCCCGTTCTCTTCGTACAACTTCATTTGGAAATTCACGTAATCTGTAGAAGTACCGTTTAAAAAAAGATCGCCATAAAAACCTGCGTTATCAAACTCCAGTGTAAAAACCCTGGAACCTGCACTTCCGGTGACAGATGATCTGATTGGTGAAAGGTGAACGCCATCTACAGATCCACGATCGATCAAGTCTGCTCCAAATAAAGCAAAGAGGGAAGAAACTAAGTCCGTAGATTCAAAAAGACTAATATTAAAGGCATAGTTTGGGAGAATCACTTCGGTAATTTCTTTGTCATAAAACTCAAAATTAAAGCCAATGGGGATCGTCAATTGCGGATTATCCCATATGCCGTTGACCAGATTCTGTCCACCTTGTATGGGTGCATATTCTGCATTCTCAACAGAAAAAAAGTAAGTCTGTGCACTTAATGGTCCGGCCAATAATAAAACAAAAGTTAAAAGCCAGAATGGTGTTGCTGTTTTCATAGTAGTAGTGTTTTTATTTTTTTTCAGGAAACATCACGACACTGATTAGTTCTTCGTCTCTGAAGTATTTCCGTGCCGCTTTTTGAAGGACTTCTTTATTAAGTCCAGCTATTCTTTTTTCTAAAGTTGCTAATTGGGTCATTTGATTCATGTCTAATTCATTCATCCAACTGTTGATGAAAGAGTTCATCCAAAACTGATTTTGCTGAAGGTCTTTGATACGGCCCTGGCGCTGTGCTTCAGTCACCTTCGCGATATCGGAATCATCTACACCAGTTTTGATACTTTCAATAACTGCTTTTGCAGCGGCAATCAACTCATCTGTGCGAGGGGGATCTGCATTAAAACTGATCCTTACAGAATATTGTTCAATCGGATACTTCGTTTGGCTGCCGAAAATAGCTACGCCATACACACCCCCTTCTTCTTCCCGGAGTTCTTCACGTAATTTAATCCTTGCCAGGTCAAGCAGGGACTGTAACAAATAGCTGGTGTCGGGATCAAAATGATCTGTTCCATGATAAATGAGTTGTACAAGGGATTTTGGAGCCTCTCCCCTGTAGAAAACAGAATCGACTTTTCCGGCAGGGAATCGTTCACCAATATCTTTCCACATTTCCTTTCTACCTCCACCAGGCAGTGCGGCGAGGTAACGGCTCGTCAGCCATTTAAGGCTGTCAACATTGAAATTGCCGACAAAGAAAAAATGCATATCGCTGACATCCTTAAACCGATCCTTATAGATCATCTGGATATCCTCCATCTTGATTTTGTCATAGGATTCTAAGGAGGGGAAACCACGTCTCGGATGGTTTTGAGAAGCTATCCGGGAAACTTTATCAGAATACCAGTTATTCGGATTCGATAGCATATTGGCAAACATAGCACGCTCCCTGCCGAGATATGAATTCAGGGCTGTAGTATCCTGTCTGTAGGCAGTGATATAAGAGTACGTCATTTGCATCAATGTCTCTGCATCCTTCACGGATGATGATCCATTGATGCCTTCATACCTTTCAAAAATAAAAGGACTGGCACCGACGCGAAGACCTGCAAGTTTTTTCTCTAGTGCCGGGGCCGGATATGTACCTATACCGCTGCTGCCAACAACACTTGATGTACTCCTGGCTGATGGGAATAGTTTATCATTATAGAGAGAATGCCCACCCACACTGTAAGCATTCATGAGGATCTCGTCATTTTTGAAGGCCGTAGCTTTTGCGCTAACCTTTACACCATTTGCAAAGGACCAATGATACACATCCAGAGTACTATCGTAATTTGATGAGGCGATCGGATTCACTGGGAAGTTGCCTGGTAACAAGGGGGCAGATACATCTACATCTTTATACGGCTCCATGCTCTTTAACGAAGACTCTTTAAGCAGACGGATTAATGTAGCTGAATCAGGATACATGCTTAAGTCTTTTTCAGGACCCGTGATAATAATCGCACGGTTGCGGTCTGTTATCCACTTCTTCGCAAGCTGGCTGATTTCAGCTGTAGAGATAGTTGGCATCATTGACTTGTACATGTCGAGATGCTGGGCAGCACTTGGTATTGGGTTATTTTCCAAAAAATGGTAGACGAGGCGTTGAACTACTCGTGAGGATTCCAATTTAGATTCCTCCAATGCATTTTGTTCAGCCTGGCGTAGGATATTCGCTTTTTCTCTTTCCAGTTCCGCATCCGTAAAGCCATGCTGAAGGACACGTTGATTTTCATCTAGTAGCGTTTGATAAGCCCTTCTTGTATTTTTTGGAGCGGTAGTGGCATAACTCGTATAATTGGCCAGGTCTCCTACGTCTTGTCCATACCCCGTATATCCAAAGATAAATGGAGGATCCGCTTCTTTAGAAATGTCGGACAGTCTTCGTCCTAGCATCCTGTTGTATAAACTTTCGCATAAACGTTGCCTGTAATCAAGGACGGTAGTGGATTGTGTGTATTTGTGATTGTATATGATCTGAATACTAGCATTCGTTGCTTCAGGATCAGTTATGACTCGTGCAAATGTTTGATCATGTGCTGGTACGGTATTAGATTCCTTTATTCTGGCTGCTGTCTTTGCAGTGATCTGGCTGAACTGTGCTTTGATTTGATTTTCAATCTGCACAGGGTCAATGGCACCAACGACCATTAAAGCCATGAGTTCTGGCCTGTACCAATCTGCATAAAACCGTTTTACTACATCATATGGCGCATGATTTATGATTTCCGGGTCACCTATCGGAAGACGTTTTGCATACCGACTGTTGTAATACATGATCGGCAAATATTGTTGTTGCATACGTTGATCAGGGCTAAGACGACTTCTCCACTCTGACACCACTACGCCTCTTTCCTTATCGATTTCACTTCCCTCAAATGCAATTCCTTCAGACCAATCTTTCAAGATGAGAAGACCCTTATTAAACTGGGCTGTATCATCTGTGCGAACCTGTAACATATAGACGGTCTCATCAAAACTGGTATAGGCATTGAGATCCGGTCCAAACCTGGCACCTACACTTTCCAGGTAATCGACCAGTTCATTTTTAGAAAAGTGAGTAGTTCCATTAAAAGCCATATGCTCTATAAAATGAGCAAGGCCAAGTTGATCATCATCTTCCTGCATGGCTCCAGCTTTCAGCACCATCCGTAATTCAGCGCGGTTTTCGGGTTTCGCATTGGCTTTGATATAATACGTCATCCCATTGGGCAGTGTCCCGATCTTTACGG
>DASXWI010000392.1:0-3278 GCA_036503755.1 Saprospiraceae bacterium
GTTGTAAGCCTATCTCGCAAGCCACTGTTGGCTGCTACACCACCGGAAATACCAACTTCGTGAATGTCATATTGCTCTGCAGCATACACCATTTTGCGGGTGAGGATTTCAACAATGGTGTGCTGTATGCTCGCACAAATATCATTCAGATGCGTTGACACGAAAGAAGGATCTTTCCTCACTTCATCCCGAAGAAAATATAAGATGGCAGTCTTGACCCCACTGAAACTAAAATCATGATTTTCGATGCGCGGAATAGGAAAAGCGTAAACAGGTTTTCCTTTCAGGGCCAACTTATCAATCATGGGACCTGCAGGATAGGGGAGACCTAACAGTTTTCCAGATTTATCAAATGCTTCACCTGCTGCATCATCAAGTGTCTGGCCAAGGACTTCCATTTCAATGTAGCTTTTCACCAATACAATTTGGGTATGCCCTCCGGATACAGTTAGATTTAAAAAAGGAAATGTTGGCTTCGGCTCATCAATAAAATGTGACAGCACATGCGCCCTCATATGGTTGACCGAAATAAAAGGGATCCCAAGGCTCAGCGCCATCGCTTTTGCAAAACTTAAACCTACTGTCAGCGATCCCATCAAACCAGGCCCTGCCGTGCATGCTATTGCATCTAGATCCTTGGGTTCCAATTTTGCTTGCCTTAGTGCATCATCCACTACGATCGCAATATTCTCCTGGTGCATCCTGGAGGCGACTTCAGGCACGATCCCACCATATTTAGCATGCATCGCCTGGCTGGCGATGATATTGCTCAATACACGCCCATCACAGATCACTGCTGCGGAGGTATCATCGCATGATGATTCGATAGCCAAAAGACAAGCTTTTCCCTCAAACATTCCACAAAAGTAGGACAAAGCATAGAGCATAGGGCATAGGGCATGGGGCATAGGGCATAGGGCATAGGGCGGAAGGGCGGAAAGACACCGGGGTCATCATAACAAGTCCCCTTTTAGGGGATTTAGGGGTGAAAGAGCATAGAGCATAGAGAATAGGGCATAGGGCGGAAGGGCAGAAAGGCGGAAAGGCAGAAGGGTTTTGATAACAAGTCCCCTTTTAGGGGATTTAGGGGTAAAAAGAGCATAGGGCGGAAGGGCGGAAAGGCAGAAAGGAAAATCAATTAAGTCAGGTACCCCCATTCAGGGGGCAAAGGGGGTAAGGGCAAACTCTTCGCCTTTGCCTCAGCCTCCGCCTTTCCCCGATTTTCCATATTATTGTTGGCTCGTTTTTTGGAACAGAGCAGCTGAATGCACCTAACCTGATGACTGATCCGGTCAATCCACCTGAACTTATTATCTCCTTGTCGCGCGATAAGGTGAGGATTGACTTTGCAGACCAGTCTAGAGCAGGTATAAGCAACTGGTCTTCTATATTCCCCGTAGAGGGGCTATTCCTGGAGGATCAACTTTCCGCTGCCATGGATGAAGCACTCCTCCTGAATCCTTCATTGATGGAACATTTCAAGGGGGTTTCGATCGTACTAGTAGACCGCCCCAATATTTGTCTTCCCAAGGGATATACTGCTCAAGATAGCCTCGCTGATGTAGCTGGGCGATATCTTAGAATTGGACCTGGTGATATACTGACCGCAGATATGGTTTCGGGGGATCATGCCATAGCATATTCAATTCCAACCTGCACGATCAATATCTTCAGGGAATATTATGCGAATGCAGGCCCATTGCATTTGACTTCTGTTTTATGGAATGCTATTCACAACCTTGTGCAACCCTGCGAAAAGGATGATTCAAGGTTGTTTTTTTATACCTCAGCTAATACGCTTTTAGTCCTTGGTCAAACCGGTGGAAAACTGACATTTACCAAAAGCTTTTATATCCGCGACAAAGCGGACTTATCCTATTATGCCATTGCCTGCACGCGGTTGCTGAAGCCGAAAGAGAAATGGCTGCTGACTATCATGGAAGAAAACAGGTTATTTGATTTTCAGGGTATACCTCAATTTACCATTGACCATCAATTGGAACTGCCGGCCCTTCATCATTTAATTGCCAGGCACGGATCATGCGAGTCATAGGTGGTCAGTGGCGAGGCAGAAGAATCCATATTCCCTCTAAAAGCTGGCCAGTACGCCCGACAACTGATTTCGCCAGGGAAGCACTATTTAATATTCTCGACAACCGTCTCGATTATGAAAAGGCATCTGCGCTCGACTTGTTCGGTGGCACAGGAATGCATTGCATCGAGCTTGCCTCGCGTGGTTGTAAAGACATCACCTATGTGGATCGATATCGAGAAAGCGCCCGCTTTATGCGCTCATTTGCAAAAGAATGGGAAATGCCCCTGGAGGTCGTGCAAAGTGATGTGAGGAAGTTTATAAGTGGAGCGACCATGAAGTGGGATTACATTTTCGCAGATCCACCTTACGACATGAAAGACATTGAATCCTTTCCAGGATTTTTATTGGAGGCAGACGTTTTGATGCCTGAAGGTTTTTTAGTGCTGGAGCATACATCGGTAAAGATTTTTGATAAAGTGCCCGGATTCAGGGAGGCAAGGCACTATGGCCAAAGTGTTTTCAGCTTTTTTGGCTTAGGATCGTAACTTTGACCCCCTTGTATGAAAGATATTACCAAAGAAATTGAATTAGCCGCTGCTGAAGCAGTAAAGGCTATTTACCAGGTAGACCTCCCGGTGACGGAGTTTTTGGTTACTCCCACTAAGAAAGAGCACAATGGGGATTACACACTGGTGACATTTGCTGTTTCCAAAGCACTACGCCAGGCTCCCCCTCAAATTGCCGCTGCCATAGGAGAATATCTCCGGACCAATCGTGAATGGGTAAGTGGGATTGAAGTTATCCAGGGTTTTCTAAACATATCGCTGGCCACAGGCTACTGGACATCAGTGCTTGGAGAGATGCATAAGCAACCTAATTTTTGGAAGCCTGTTCAGGAAAAACAAAAAGTGCTTGTTGAATTTGCTTCACCAAATACAAACAAGCCTCTTCATCTTGGGCATATCCGCAATATTTTACTCGGATGGTCAACATCAAAAATTCTTCTGGCAGGCGGACACGATGTCAAACGAGTGCAAATTGTCAATGACAGAGGTATAGCGATTTGTAAAAGCATGCTCGCCTGGCAAAAGTTTGGTGAGGGAGCATCGCCTCAATCTACTGGCATCAAGAGTGATCATTTCGTAGGTGATTGGTATGTGCGTTTTGAAAAAGAATTTTCTGCAGAGTATAAAGTTTGGCAGGAAACTGCGGTAGCAAAAGATTTGTACAATAAGCGAAAGGA
>DASXWI010000393.1:0-5873 GCA_036503755.1 Saprospiraceae bacterium
TGATGAGTTTCCTTCCCCTCAGTCACATTTTTGAACGTATTGTTTGCTATGTATATCTCGCTTGCGGTGCCAATGTATACTTCCTGGAATCTTATCGCAATGCTCTATTTGCCTTGAAAGATATCCGTCCGGAATATTTCACAAGCGTGCCGTTGATCCTTGAACGTTTTGTTTCCATTCTCGAAGATCGAATTGAAGAAACATCATGGTTTACACGATGGGCTTATCGGTCATGGGAAAAAACGGATCGTGGTTTCATCTCACACCTTGGAAGTCTTATCGCTCACCAGTGGATCATCAAGCGATGGAAAAAATCCATGGGTGGGAGGCTAAAAGGAATTGTATCCGGTGCCGCTTATCTCGATCCGAAAACAGAAAGGCTCTACACCCGAAGTGGAATCAAAATTCGCCAGGGCTATGGCCTCACAGAAGCTTCACCTGTCATTGCTCTAAATCGCTTTGATCCTGGAAGTTATCGAAAAGGAACGGTTGGACTTCCTATCCCAGGTGTCCAGGTACAGATCGCAGAAGATGGAGAAGTTCTTGTCAAAGGACCAAATGTGATGATGGGGTATTACAAAGATGAAGCAGCAACAGCAAAGGCCATAGTGAATGGTTGGCTTCATACTGGTGACATCGGTCGTTGGGAAAAAGATAACTTCCTCATTATCGCCGACCGTAAATCCAATATATACAAACATGCTTCGGGAAAATTTATCGCTCCAGCGCAGATTGAATCTATCCTCGTGCATCACCCTTTGATTCATGAAGCTATCATTATCGGATTTCAACGGCCGTATACCATTGCCCTCATCATCCCACATTTTGACGGCCTCAAAAAAGTTTGCGAAGAAAAAAATATTCACTGGACCGCCCCTGAATATATGATCCACAATACGTTGGTCATCCAACTCTATCGTGACATTCTAGATCATCTTGGATTGCATAGCCATGAACGGATTGAAAAATTTATTCTCCTCGCTGACTCCTGGACTCCGGAAAACGGAATGCTCACAGCGACATATAAGCCGAGGAGAGGGGAAATCATTCAACATTATAGCAAGGAAATAGAAGAATTATACGCTAGTTAAGCTATCAGCTGTCAGCTATCGGCTATCAGATTTATTTCCAGCTTATGATATGCCTACAAACAAAGCTTACCAAAATCTCGCCTTTTGAATACAACTATCTTGAAATTACAACACAACAAAACTATTTACAATCCTGACAGCTGAGAGCTGAGAGCTGACAGCTTCTATCTCCCCATGTGAACCAGCAACACCGATATATCCGACGGCGACACACCGCTGATCCTACTAGCTTGTCCAAGTGTACGTGGACGAAGTTTTGCTAGTTTCTCCCTGGACTCAATGCTCAACGAACTGATCTTTGAATAATCGAGTGAATCATGAAGGGTTAATTCTTCAAGACGATTCATTTTATCAACCATATCCTGTTCGCGCTCGATGTAGCCGCGGTATTTGATGTTTACCTCAGCAAGACTGATGGTTTCTGCATCAAAGGGTGCAAGGCCTTCAATGAGTTGCGGTAGATATGGGGTAATATCATCTACCGTGATGTGAGGTCGGCTAAGGATAAGGTTGAGCTTAGTCTTTTGCGTGATCGTCGAACTCCCTATGGATTCAAGGAACGGATTGATCTGTTCAGGATCAGCATTCACCGTCGATAAGAACTGTTCAATATGCTTGATGCCCTTATTTTTTTGATTCACTCTTTCCATTCTATCCTCAAGACCTTTCATGCCGATAGTTTCAACCAGTGGTGTCAACCTTAAGTCTGCATTATCCTGACGCAGGAGGATCCGATGCTCAGCACGTGAAGTGAACATACGGTATGGTTCAAGTGTGCCTTTGTTGATGAGATCATCAATCAGCACACCGATATAAGCTTCAGATCTTTTCAGAATAAAAGGTGCTTCTTCTTTTATCGCAAGATGTGCATTAAGGCCTGCGATCAAACCTTGGGATGCAGCCTCTTCATAACCCGTCGTCCCATTAATCTGTCCGGCAAAGAATAAATTCTTTACAAGTCTTGTCTCCAAAGTCGGAGAAAGTTGGGTTGGTGGGAAGTAATCATATTCAATTGCATACCCTGGCCGGAACATCTTGCAATTTTCAAAGCCAGTGACTTTGCGCAAGGCTTCATATTGAACATCTTCGGGTAATGAAGATGAAAATCCGTTCACATAAACTTCAACTGTATCCCAACCTTCGGGTTCCACAAAAAGCTGGTGCCTTTCTTTATCCGCGAAGCGGTCGATTTTATCTTCTATGGAAGGGCAATAACGTGGGCCAATTCCTTTGATACGTCCATTGAACATCGGCGACCTGTCAAAACCTGTGCGCAATGTATCATGAACTTCTTCTGAAGTATACGTAATGTAACATGGTCTTTGCTTCAGAAGTGGCGGAGTTTCTGTGTAGGAAAATCTACCTGCTGGTTCATCTCCTGGCTGAATCTCCATTAGGTCGTAATTCAACGATCTTCCATCCACTCTAGGTGGGGTTCCGGTTTTCATTCGACCTGCTTCGAAACCAAAACTGATCAATTGTTCGGTGATACCTGTTGCTGCTTTTTCGCCTGCACGTCCGCCCCCAAATTGTTTTTCTCCAATATGAATGACGCCATTGAGAAAGGTTCCGTTCGTCAAAACAACGGCCTTTCCAGGAATTTCAAGGCCAAGTCCAGTGCGAACGCCAGTCACCCGGCCATCTTTGACTACCAGCCCGGTGATCATTTCCTGCCAGAAATCAACCAGGGGATTGGCTTCCAGCATGAGCCTCCATTTTTCGGCAAATCGTAGCCTATCGCTTTGAGCCCGGGGACTCCACATAGCGGGTCCTTTAGATTGATTGAGCATCCGGAACTGGATCATGGTATGGTCCGTCACGATCCCACTATACCCTCCAAGAGCATCTATTTCCCTGACAATCTGACCTTTAGCTACACCCCCCATAGCTGGATTACAGCTCATCTGGGCAATGGTCTGCATGTTCATGGTAGCTAGCAACACGCGGCTGCCCATATTGGCTGCCGCTACAGCTGCCTCACATCCGGCGTGGCCGGCACCAACTACGATGACGTCGTATTGTGGAAACATGGCGCAAAGATAATGGAAAGGCTAAGGCGGAGGCAGAGGCTAAGGCGAAGTAGTAAAATCGTCGAGATCCTCGTTTTGCCCCATCGATTTTTTGGGAGAAAAATTCTCTCCCCTGTGTGCTATGCAACCCCGGGGTTAATGTGATCTTTAGATGTTTCGGTTCACCTACCACGTCTTTAGTCCACGATCCACCACTCACGACTCACGAATCACGAAACTAAAAGCTATTAGCTTTTAGCACCCACCACCGCATTCCGCAGTTGTTGGATGTATTTCCTTAGATCAGGAAATGAAACTGTTTTATCCTCGAAATACTTTAAGGCTTGAGTCGATTCTTTTTCGTTTGCTTCGAGGCGAAGGAGCATGTTGTGCAGATGCATGCGCATGTGTCCTTTCTGGATCCCTGTGGTAACGAGCGAACGTATCGCTGAGAAATTTTGCATGAGACCTGTTGCCGCAATGACTTGCATTAAAGTGGATGCATCCGGATTGCCAAGCATCTCTAGTGAGCGTTTGGCAAGAGGGTGAAGTGTAGTCAAGCCACCTACAGTTCCCACCGCAAGGGGTATCTCTAACTCAAAACGAAACGTGCCATTATTGATGGAACACTTGCTTAGTCCTTTATATTTCCCTGAACGCGCAGCCCATGTGTGACCGCATGCTTCAACTGCACGGAAATCGTTTGCTGTTGCTAATACAACTGCATCAATACCGTTGAATATTCCTTTGTTATGCGTAGTGGCTCTATAGGGATCGATATGTGAAATGCGAACCGCTGTATAAAAACGACGTGCAAATTCTTCAGGACCGAGTCCTCCTTCGAATTCACCCAAATCTGCTACCGGCCATTCTACCCAGGCATGAACGCGGCAGTCAGGTGTGTAATTGGATAAGATCGACATGATCACTTCAGGTACGGGTACATTATCCGGAAGATGTTCTTCAAACCAACCCGGTAAAGCTTCTGCAAAGCATTCTAATACCGAGTTGATAAAGTTGGCTCCCATTGAATCACGGGTATCGCATTCTACCAACAACTGATAATAACCTGGCTCCTGATCACAAAGATTGAGTAGGGAAATGTTTTTGATGCCTCCACCACGTTCATCCATGTTTGCCGTAATGCCTTTGCATTTAAGTACAAGGTGAGTGGCAAGTTCATCCGCATGCGAGGCAATCAACTCCGGACTACCATACCAGAGAAAATGTACCTGGCCGGTTTTAATCGTACCCAGCACTTTACAATGGATGCCCCCTTTGTCGAGCCAGAATTTGGCACCACTTGCGGCAGCCGCAACAACTGAACTTTCTTCAGTCACCATCGGGACAACATAGGTTACACCGTTGACAAGAAAGTTGGGGGCGATGCCTAATGGTAATGGGTAATTACTGATTGTATTTTCACTAAAGCCATCGAGGATACGTTGTTGTTCCTCATTGGCGAGAAGGTAGCTGGCAAGTTCGCGTTTTACGGTTTCGGGGTCTTTAAAGAAGTTTTCGACAAGCCATTTGATCTTGCCCATTTTGCTCAACTTCGAAAACCCGGATATTGTCTTTTCTGCCATCGCTTATTTCACCTTCAGGTATGTATGCGCTAATTGTAATCCGCGTATCTGACTTTGGATGTATTGATCCAAAGCTTCCTGGCTTTCGGCCGCATATTTTAAAAATCCACTCGCTTGTCCATAAACAGATGTCGCCTGCAGTTTTTCCATCCAATAATAACCGTCCAGGAAATCACGAACCCCACCGGAGATAATAAACTGCCGGCATAAAATGTTTTCGTCAGCATCATCCATGAGTTTATTGATCCAATTAACCATCTCTCCCACAGTATGACCAACGCGTGATACAGGTTCATACATTTCCTGCTGCTGGTTAGTTGATCTTAATAACTCAAGTTTGGAAAAATTAGTGCCCCCATGCGCTGCAAGTTCAAATGCAACAATTGGCAATTGCAATATCGCTTTAATACTTTCCGGTCCCATACCTTGTCCGACTTCTTTAACAATAACCGGAAAATGAAAAACATCCAATAAACGGATTAATGTATCCAATGGAGAGTCGCCGATGACATCACCTTCAGGTTGGAGCCATTCTTGTAATGGGTTGATATGGACAATCAATCCATCGGCTTGAAGTTCGTTGACCAATTTGGAGATATCATCCTTTCGTCCATTGTTTAGCAAATGTTCGATTTGGGCAATCCCTAGATTGGCATATAGTGGCAGATCAGGACCGATGATTGGCCTGACATCGAAGTCTTTCAACCGATCGAAGCTATCCAGTAAGGGGCGGCAGGAGCCCAGACCCATCCCTAGGCCAAACCGGGCACAGGAAGTAGCCAGGCGACGATTAATTTGGAAGGCTTTTTCCGTCCCCCCGGTCATACTGCTGACCCAAAGGGGGGCTCCCATTTTTATCCCGAGAAATTCTGCGCTGACATCGAGTTTCGGCTGTGGATGCCCGGATAAAACAGGTTCATAATAAAAACGGTCATCCAGGCCTTTATTGGCCATATCTGCCTTGAATGCCAGGTCAATATGATCCTGCTTTCTATCCGAAGTGGTTGACCCTGTGGTAATTTCTTCCATAAACTGGGACAAAGGTAGGCTTTCGCTTGACAGGTTTCACTAGTTGGCAGAGGGCAGAGGGCAGAGGGCAGAGGGCAGAGGGCATTTGAAGCATTGACAGAGTCAATGCTTCAAATGCCTGAATGTTAAGCTTAAGTTCACTTAAGCTTGTGTGTCTG
>DASXWI010000394.1:0-4482 GCA_036503755.1 Saprospiraceae bacterium
GCAGATCCCTAACAGCTTGCTGTGCTGCAGCAACGGAAGCAGGGTTATTAAACACCGCGTCAGAAAAGGTCCCTGGAATGCTTTCAATCTCATTGATGGCTGCATCGATATTAGAAAGAACTTCAGTATCTAATGCTGCATTTTTCTCACGAATGATATCGGAAAGAGATTGACCGTTTCCATAAATTCCGAACACACCGGTGTAAATATTCTTCACACTGCGCATGTTATCTGCGAAATCCGCTTTTGAATTTGCGCTGAAACGTGATTCTTCAAAAGTGAGATCCTGCTGAACAAACGGGTCATTGATTTTTCCATTACCAACTTCATCTGCAATGATGATCAATGCATTGGTAATTTCTTCCAGTGCTGATTTTTGGCTGATGTATACCTGGCTGCCATTGCCTGCATTGAGAATGTTGGCAATGAAGTTACCACCAGTTGGTTTCCAGAGATCATAGAGTTGCTGCGCATCTGCAGCTAGTGCTCCGGCAGCAGCAGCGAGATATTCAAATTCTCTTCCGGTAAAATCACCTGCCACCTTAGTTCCATTTTCTCCCCAAAGCAAGAATTCGATCGTATGAAAACCCTTCAATGTACCTTCTTGCTGAGCAAGGAATTCAACTGTGAGCGGATTAGCACTCGCAAGTACATTATTAAGGTCTGTCACATTGACCGGCCAGGAATCAAGTGATGGATCAATTCCTTCCTGGTCAACCGGACCAAAAAGAAATCCTTCTGATTGCTCCCATGGTGAACGCGTAGCCACCCATGAAGCTTTGGCAGCATCAAGATTCTCCTGTGTAGGATTATTATGTAGTGTTTGTGTGGCTATCTGCAATTGAGCAGCGTGTGTAGCCAGTGATTCATAGGTCTCGAGGATCACATTCTCTCCAGTATTATCAAGGATAGCTGAATAATCCGTCGTAGGTGTAGGATCATCATCATCGTTATCACATGAGCTGAAGGCTAATAAGCCGGTAAGGAGGAGGATCAGGGAAAGAAGCTTGTTCATTGTAATGGTTAAATGTTTAAATGGTTAGTAAAATCCTGCCGCTGGATGGAGTTTCTTGTGCTGAGCGATGTCGAAGTATCTCCGCCAGCATTTATGATTTGGTTAAATGTTTAATTGGTTAAATGTTTATTAGTTCTTGTGTCTGATATCTGGCATCTGGCGTCTGAGAGCTGACAGCTGACAGCTGATAGCTGACAGCTCAAAAGTCAAATCCAATCCCCATCGCAAACGTATTGTCCTGCTCACCGGAGCCAAGCGAACTACCTGCGTAATGCGCTTTCAATACCACTTTTGGTACCGGGAAATAATTAATACCTGCTGTCCATACATTCCTTTCATATCGTGGATTGTCGGATACAGTACCAACTGTCTTCAGCATCGAATCATACCATTCGTAGCGTCCGAAAATATAGAGTTGTGTTTTTTCTTCTTTCGAAGTAAGGTTTAGAATATCGTAAGCACCTTCGGCGTATGCACCTCCTGCCATTTCAGCAACCGGTGTTCGCTTGACATCAAGATTATTGGATAAGTTACGATTAGCGGTACTTAATGCTTCGCTGTTTTGTAAATGTCCAAGCATACCATATGCACGTGCTCTCCAGGGATATCCTTCGTAGGCAAAATGCACATCACCATAAGTAGCCCATGCATCTTCTCTAAAATCATTTTTAGGCCTGTTGCCGGTACCATTACCTGCATAGATGTTAAACCCAATCTCAGAATCTTTTGCAAAAATGTAATCAAGTCGGAATGCATAGGCGAGATTGTCAGCATTGATGGTTTCAAAACGTGTCTGATATCCACGCCTGATCCAATTGAGCGAACTGAAACCTGTATTATCAAGTCCGGAGACGACATATGCTTTGTAAGCGAGGTAAGGATACGTATTTCCTTTTTGGAGTGACAAATCTCCACTGAGTTCTATACCAGTCTCATACCATCCCAGGGGCAACAATGTGTTTTCAATTTCCGAACGATAGGTGGTAAAGTATTCGCGCGGCTGATCTTGTTTGGAAGCGTTGCCCATGTAAAACCTCATCTTCCCTACGCGAACATTGAATGCTTTCTTGATTTTAAACAAGACATTGATTTGTTCGAGCACGACCTCTCCCCCTTTCTCCACTTCTTGCTCAAACTCACCAAACTCTTCCAGTGGGTCAAAAGCCATCGTGACACCGGTACCACCATGCTCAAACTCGATCTCTGATTTGAACTGGATCATGTCTGTAAAGTCATAATAGAGATACAGGTTAAACCTCTCGACATCGAAGGCATTTCGCTTGTCAGGCAGGGTTTCCCAATCAAAGTTGTAGTAGTTCACTACCCCGTAGGCATTGAGGCTGAACTTGTTAAGGAGATTCAGGACTTTTTCGGTCTTTACCTGGGCCAGGGAATCTTGTTGTCCGAATGCCATGCCCGAAATCAAAAGGCATATCAAAAGGGTATATCCACGGACATTCAGGTTGGCCAACATTATGTAGATGTTTTCTAAATAATGGCGGCAAATCTAAAGCTATTTAGAAATCATCCAAATAAACAAAGGATAAATTTATCCACATTTAGGTAAAAGGCTTAGGAGATTAGGGCTTAGGAGGTTAGGGCTTGAAAAATAATCTTGCTAATCCGATGACCATGGTTAAGCCAACATCATCGACCATAATTTATACCTACCTCCCCGGCGTTTCCAGGCGAGAGGATGAGTGAAGTGGAACGCAGGGGTCGGGGATGATTTTCTCCCAGCAATTTGGAGCAACTTAAGCTCAACTTTACTTTTTTACACCAGACTGCGGCTGCTGTGTTAACTCACGTCTCACGACTGACGCCTTACGATCTACAACTCACTAAACTCCTTGTCAAACTGATGCGCCATCTCGATATCGATCTTGGAAACCTTATGCCCGATATCCCAGGAAGAAAGATGGATAATCACTGCTCTCCAGATATTCTCCCACCGCGGATGATGATCAGTCGTCGAAATGAAAGGAACCATGTTGTGCATAAATTCAACTGCCTCTTCGAAGGTTTTGAATTCATACTTTTTGGAAATCTCCTGCATCATCTTGGGAGCTTGTCCCGGTATAGGTGCATATGTAATCTCCCAACCCGGCAAATCAATCAATGCATCTTTTAATTCACTCTCCGTCATCGCCAACGGAAAAGTATCCTTGATGCCTTTTGGATTTGGAAACTCAATATCTGTTCCAGTACGCTTAAAGCCAAGTGCGACTAATCTATCTACTAAAGCTGCAATATCATTTTGCCAGGTGATAGCACTGATCATCATGCCCTGGCTGTCCAATAATTTTTGAATACTCTTTGGTAGTGCTTCCTTTTGTGTCAGCGCACCACCAATAAAGAGTGGAATAATCTTGATGCCCCGACGCAAGGCTGTTTCTATTTCAATCCTGACCCAATCATCTTTCTTATCGATCCTCCTGACAAAAAATTCATCCTGCACGCGCAACCAATTTCTCCCGATAATCACGATCAGGCAATCGCAGGCTTCCAGATTGGTTTTGATAATATCCTTCCACTGATCTCCGCTCTGAATATTATCCAGGTCCATGAAGACATGTTCGCTGCCAAAGACATCATCCAGTTCGGCTTTGACAAACCGGGATGCAGGACCTTCATCGTCGCGTCTGTAGCTGATAAAAACCAGGGGCTGTTTCATGAGTATCAAATATAGCTATCAGCTGTCAGCTGTCAGCTATCAGGAGGGGCTTCTTGGCTACCAGCTTCCAGCTTGATTATGACATTGTCGAGATGATCTCCTACCCTTGTTGAAATTCGGAAAATAAATCCGAGAAATTCGTGTAATCGGTGTAATCCGTGATTCAGACAAAAAGAGCTAGGATGGTGTCAGCTCTCAGCTTTCAGATAGGCTCCTAAGTTTGAGCTTGATAATAACATTATTGAGATGGTCTCCGGTTATTGTTGAAATCACCTCCGTGTGCTCCTAGTACGCTGTGAGCTCCGTGCAAAAAAAAAGTCTGAACCACTCCCGATCGCTATCGGGAGTGGTTCAGACAAAAAGAGTTTACTAACCTTCTAAACTACTAAACTTCTAAGCTTCTAATTGACTTTCTTTCATCAATGACCATGGTATCCGTCCATCTGTCCTGCCATGGGTTACATGGATTTCCAAATGCGCTCAGAACACAAAATGGGACCGCTCTGCTAAACCCCCTGGCGAAAGCGGTGCCTGTAGAAATCGTACTTCCGTCCCAATTGACTGCACGTGTTTTGGTAATCATTTTTCCAAAGGACTTTCCTTGCAGAATAGCTTCCAGCAATGACATGTAGATGGCATACAAAAACAGGGAAAGTAGTTTATCCGCGAGGTTAAATCCACCCTCATCATTGCTTATATAGGATTCCATTGCAGCAGGAAAGGCGATCATCAGGAATACACCCACGAAAAACATAAAAACATAAAAAATAACCATATCGATGACATAGTTTAA
>DASXWI010000395.1:0-2987 GCA_036503755.1 Saprospiraceae bacterium
TTTCGTTTGTTTTTTTGCAGGGTATCATAGTGTATTGCCCTCATGGTTTGCAAGATTGACCGGAAAACGAAGTATCATTTTTCTTGGAGGTACAGATTGTTTTAACTATCCTTCCTTTCGTTATGGAAATTTTACCCGTAAATGGTATGCAAAAGCAACTTGCCTATCCGCCCATAATGCCTCCTTGCTGGTGCCTGTATCCAACAATTTGATTTATAGTAAATCAGATTACTACACAGAGGATTCTATCGAGCAAGGTGTATATCACTGGTGTAAACCACTCAGTACACCTTACCAGGTGATTTCCCTTGAATACAATCCATCGAAATTTTACCGGAAAGATGTTGAGCGGAAAGAAAACAGTTTTATTACGGTTGCATTTGGAATCGAAGGCACTTCTTTTGTAAGAAAAGGAATAGACAAGATGATCATGATAGCCCATCATTTTACCGGGTATACGTTTACCATCATCGGATGTGAAGCAAAAGATTTTCCTGTCAGTATTCCACCCAATGTGAAAGTATTACCCCCGGTTCCTTATGATTCATTGCCGGATCATTATAGCCGACACCAGTTTTACCTGCAACTTTCCATTGCTGAAGGATTTCCGAGCGCGATATGTGAAGCAATGCTGTGTGAGAATATACCAATTGGTTCTGATGTTGCTGCGATTCCTGCTATCATTTCTGATTGTGGCTTTTTAGTGAAGCACAGAAATGATACAGAGATTATTGCGGCGATACAGCATGCGGTGGATTACCAGGACAAAGAGGAAATGGGCCGCAAAGCAAGAAAACATATTATCGAGACGTTTGGTGAAGGAAAAAGAGCCACGGAATTACTAAATTTATTTAAACAAGCCGCATCATGAAAGAGCATTACGTTCTTATACACCACAAATTCTCCGAAATCATTCAGTCAATTAATCGCAAATTGGAATTTAATATGAAACATATATTCATTCTTACGATCGTTTTGTTTTTTTCCTGGAAAACCATCGCACAACCTTTCACGCACCAGGACACCCTTCGCGGAAGCGTCACCCCTGAAAGAGCATGGTGGGATTTAAGCTACTATGACCTCGCTTTTGAATTTGATATCTCCAAAAAATTTATCAAGGGAACTAACACGATTTACTTTTTTGTCACCATTCCTCAACAAGTCATGCAGATAGACTTGCAAGAACCGATGGCCATTAAGCAGGTGGATTACAAAGGACAAAAATTAAATTTCACACGTAATGGAAATGTATATCTGATACAATTTCCATATCCACTTGTTTCAGGCGATAGGGATAAGATTACCATTTCCTATGAAGGAATTCCGGTTGAAGCAGTTCGCCCACCATGGGATGGAGGTTTGACCTGGTCACAGGATACCAAGGGCAATCCTTTTATAGCTACATCATGCCAAGGATTAGGGTCAAGTGTATGGTGGCCATGTAAGGACCATATGTATGATGAACCAGATAGTATGCTCATCAGGGCAACAGTACCCTCTTCACTAATGGAAGTTTCGAATGGTCGTCTTCGTCAAATTGAATATTTGTCTGATGGACGTAAGACCTATCATTGGTTTGTGTCCAACCCGATTAATAATTATGGTGTCAATGCCAACGTAGGAAGATATACACATTGGTCGGACACTATTCATGGAGAAAAAGGAATCCTGGATCTTGATTTTTATGTCTTAAATGATAATTATGTTAAAGCAAGAGAACATTTTAAAGATGCTCAACGGACATTGAAAGCATTTGAATATTGGTTTGGTCCTTACCCGTTTTATGCGGACGGATATAAACTTGTGGAAGTGCCCTACCTCGGTATGGAACATCAGAGCAGTGTCACGTATGGTAATGAATACAAAATGGGCTACCTGGGTACTGATTTATCTGGCACGGGCTGGGGATTGAAATGGGATTTTATCATAGTCCATGAAACCGCGCATGAATGGTGGGCGAATAGCATCACCTATAAAGACATGGCGGATATGTGGATACATGAGTCCTTTGCCAATTATGCCGAGAGCCTCTTTCTTGATTATCATTATGGGGCAAAAGCTGCAAGCGAGTATGTCATCGGGACACGGAAGCTGATATTGAATAACAAACCAATCATCGGGCCATACAATGTCAACCAGGAAGGATCAGGGGATATGTATCCTAAAGGAGGGAATATGTTGCACACACTCCGCACCTGGATTGGAAACGATGAGAAATGGAGGAGTATCCTTCGTGGACTACAGTGGGACTTCTATCACAAAACGGTCACCTCAGCGGATATTGAAAACTATATAGCCAAAAAAATGGGACAGGACCTGACTGCATTTTTCAACCAATACCTCCGCGACACACGCATCCCAACATTGGAATACGAGTTAAAAGGTAAAATC
Source organism: Saprospiraceae bacterium (assembly GCA_036503755.1). GTDB lineage: Bacteria > Bacteroidota > Bacteroidia > Chitinophagales > Saprospiraceae > Opimibacter. Next base: position 2,392 of record DASXWI010000395.1, read on the forward strand.
CTGAAATATCGCTATACGAAAACGGTAACTGGATTTCATATGCCGCTCAAAGTATCTGTAGACGGTGGAGAGAAATTCACGATCACCCCTGCTGATCAATGGCAAGAGTATAAGCTTGAGAAATCAGCAAAGGCATTTTCGGTAGATCCGAATTTTTATGTGTTGTATAAGAAGGTTGATTAGTAGTAATCGGTAATCGGTAATCAGTAATCGGTATACGGTAAATGGGGTAATCTCCTAACCATTTGACATTTACCATTTAACAGAGACGCCAGACGTCAGACAATAGACTGCAGAAGTGTGTGGGAGTGAGTTAGGGAGATATGTACTAACCACTTAACCATTTCCACATTTAACCTAATAACCTCCTAACCATTTGACATTTACCATTTAACAGAGACATCAGACGTCAGACATTAGACTGCAGAAGTGTGTGGGACTGAGTTAGGGAGATATGTACTAACCACTAACCATTTCCACATTTAACCTCCTAACCTCCTGCGCCCTTAAGCCCTAACCTATAATAATGACATCATTCCTCCCTGAAATTTCTCCTGAGCAATACCTTGAGCTGGTGACAAAGCGATTTGTTGACG
>DASXWI010000396.1:0-3385 GCA_036503755.1 Saprospiraceae bacterium
TTCTTGATGGTGCGTTAGGTGTTACTGTATCTTTATTAGGTCCAAGTGCTGCTAACAGGGTATTGATTGGTCAGTTCACCACAGGTGGTGTATTTTCTGGTCAGCTCAACTTACAAATCCGTGAAGTGGCTACGGGTATTGTTGAGCAATATGTTGCTGAAACACCAGGTGCCGGACAGTTTACACATTCTTCTTTGACATGGGGACCAAATTCGGCACCAGCTGTAACTATAACTGCTCCTGCTGATGGTGCTAACTTTGCTGCAAGCACGCTGGTAAATATCTCAGCTACAGCCATTGATACGGATGGTGCAATTGACTCTGTAAACTTTTACAAAGACGGTGTATTACTTGCTACCGTCCAAGGCCCTGGCCCATACAATACTTCATTTACAACAGGCTTGTTTACAACTTCACATGCTATCGTTGCCCGTGGATGGGATGATGCAGGTGGTGTAGATAGCGATACGATCAATATTACAGTGACTGGAAACAATCCTCCGGTCGTGGTATTGACATCACCTCCAACCGCAGTTCAGGGTACAACTGTAAACGTTTCAGCTACTGCAACGGATTCCGATGGCATCCTCGATGTTAAATTCTATTTTGATGGTGGTCTTGTGGCTACTGACCTTCTTGGTGCTCCAGGTGCTGACCCAAACAACATTACGATCACAGTAAACCAGGCTCCAACAGCTACGATTACATCGCCGGTTGATGAGGCTTTCGTTTCTGAAGGACCAGTTAATATTTCAGCTAACGCTACAGATACGGATGGAACAGTTACTGAAGTTGAATTCTTTGCAAATGGCGTTTCCATAGGTGTTGACAACTCAGGACCTGGTCCATGGACGATTTCATGGAATGCAGTTTATGCAACGTATGCTCCATCAGGTGATGTTCAGTTAACTGCAAAAGCAAAGGATAACCTCAACCTTGTTGGTGTTTCTTCTCCAATTGTAGATGTAACGATCATCAATCCAGCCGGTTCACCCTACATCCTCGATGATGTAAACCAGGTTTGTAATGATGCTACTGTTTGTATGCCATTGACTGTTGTTTCTGCTATCAGCAATGTGATTGGCTTTGACATGATCCTTGAATGGGATAATTCTTTGATCGTTCCAACAGGAAACATTATCAAGAGCAGTGACCTGTTGAATGCTGACTTGTTTGAAACGGATTACAGCATTGATCTCGTAAATGAGAAAATGTTGGTATCTGTATTCCTTGATGTGGATGCTCCATTCGGTACTTTCTTTGCTGGTACAGGTGATATCATCTGCGTAGAATTCGTTAAAAGACCAGCTTTCCAATCTGTTGACACGACCACAATAGACGTTCCTTTCTTCCAGGAAAGTTATTTCTCTGAAGTAGTTGACCAGATTGTACCTGCCGGAGTATTCACCACATTCCGCAATACCATCATGAGCAGCAATGTTGAATTCTGGTTGGATAACAAACCAGTTGGCTTTGATGGAAGCAACCCGATCGTAAACATTCAGGCTAATACTTCAATCGATTGTAGTCTTCCAAGTGCTGCAACTCCAGCGGTATTGAGCGGTACCATCATCAATCCTGATGTGAATGGGCTATTTACGTATGACCTTGCCGGTGGTGTGAAATTCTCTATTGATAAAGATCTTGCCGGAACAACAGACGTTCAGGAAGTTGTCAATGGATTTGATGCTTTATTGACCAGGAGAGTCCTGATTGATGATGCCAACTTTACACCAAATGTTTACCAGGTGATCTCTATGGATGTTAACCGTGACGGAGTAATCTCTGCCGGGGACGTTTCACAGATCAACCAACGAGCAGTATTGATCCTGAACGAATACAGACAAGCATGGAACTACAATGCAGATGGTTCACAAAAACCTGGTTACGCTCCTTCAAAGGACTGGCAGTTTATTGACCTCAGCACTGTATTGTTCAATCCTACTTACCAGATCTCTTCTAATTTCCCTCAGGATAATGGTGTTGGTTTTTCAAAACACAGAGTTCCACAAATTCCATTTTGCTTGACAGGACCTGTGACTTCATTTGCCACTTGCCCTGTCATCGGGGAAGAAAGCTATATCGGTATCATGTACGGTGATGTTAACGGTAACTGGAGGAACACAACAGATGTACTGTTACGTTCACCATCTTCTGTTGATATAAACATGGACAATGCTCGTTATTCTGAAGAGTACATTGATGTGCCTGTATCTTTTACAGCCGTAAATGATATCAATGCTATTGACTTTAGTGTAGGTATTGACGGTAATAAACTGGCTTTCCATTCTGTCATTGCAAATGGAATCCAGGCTGTAGGCCACTTTAATGAAAATGACGGAAAGCTTCGTATCACTTCAAACAGTCTGAATACACTGGTAGAAGGAGAAGTAGCGTTTCTGATCCGCTTTACACGCTTGAGTGAGAACACCCTTGATGCTGCTGACTTCCAGGAAGCAACAGGTTACCTGAATGGAGATAAAGTAAACGTAAACCTGGTAGCTCCAGGGGCAACGCCTTCTTCTGAGGAGGTTACGTTTACCGTTTATCCAAATCCTGCCAGCAATGAACTGTTTATCAACCTTTCAAAGGATGCTACAGCAGAAATCATGGATATGAACGGACGTGTTGTTCTTTCAAACATTACTGTATCTGCCAATGCAAAAGAACGTCTGGATGTATCTAATCTTCCAGGTGGGCTTTACACGATCAGAGTATTCAGTACTGAATTCACGTCAACACAACGCGTATTCATCGGTAAATAGAAGCTTTCAGGTTTCTATTTTAGTGAGTTAAATTGGTTTGAGGCTGCCTCTCTACTATGAGAGGTAGCCTCTTTTTACGTGGGAACGAAATAGTCTCTCCTTGTTCAATTTTAGAGAAAGACCTACTTTCGAAGCTGAAAGAATGGAAAACGAGACGAAAGCAAGGCTCACAGTAATCCTGTCCTATTATAGGACGCCAGATAATTTAAAAGTGATTCTGGATGCTTTCCGCCGGCAAAGCCATAAGGATTTTGAAATCATTGTGTCAGAGGATGACTTTAATGAAGAGACGATTGCTTTTTTGCAGCATGAAATGCGCACGAGTCCTTATACCATTCATCATCTCCACCAGGATAAAGACGTTGGTTTTAGGAAAAATATGATGCTTAACAAGTCTTTAAAGCTGTGTCGCACAGACCTGGTTACGTTTATTGATGGAGATTGTATTCCACACAAGCATTTTGTGAAGGAATATATCAAGCATATCAAAGAAGGAATCTTCCTGGGTGGCAGGGCAGTTATGCTTGGCCCAAATTTATCAGCTGATATCAGAAAAGATCTTACTATGGGTAATCGCTCTTTTCTTTCATTGGTGTTTTCAGATTCCAAAAAAGTAAAGG